>DBFWXD010000232.1:0-1680 GCA_048215895.1 Eubacteriales bacterium | reverse complement strand
TACGCCCCAAATTATAGGCGGAAAGCTGTTTTTTCGCAACAGGAAAAGAAAAGTCTCCCCGGTCGCAGGCCGAAGAAAGAAAGCCCTTTGCGAAAAATAGCCACGGTTTCAAAAGCAGGCCCTTTTTTCTCATTTTACCTTGGTATCAATCCACTCGGTTTTGAATTTGGAATAGACGATCTTTTGCTCCCCGTAGAGGCCATAATAGCCTGAGAGCATATAGGATACCCCTACACACAGGGCATATAGGGGCAGTCCCTTCCCTCCAAAGAGCTCATAGGAGAGCAAAATAGAGCTGAGCGGACAGTTGGTGGCCCCGCAAAATACCGCTGCCATTCCCAGCGCACCGGAAAACGCGTGGGGCAGCCCCAGCATGGGCCCCGCCAGCGTGCCGAAGGCACAGCCGGTAAACAGCACCGGTACGATCTCTCCGCCCCGGAATCCCGCTCCCAGGGTGAGGGCGGTAAACAGGATTTTCAGCAAAAACGCCTCGGGAATGGTTTCGCCGGCGATCATCCGGCGGATCACCGCCTCCCCCGCTCCGTTATAGGTCTGCTCCCCCACCAACATGGTGAGCAGCAGCACGAACACGCCCCCTGCCGCCGCCCGAAGGAGCGTTCCGGGAAAGACCTTTTCATAGAGCTTGGGAGCGGCGTGCATCACCTTGCAGAACAAGATGGACACCAGCGCGCACAGGATGCCCAGCACAGCCACCTGCACCATAGACACCGGCGCCAGCTCGGCCACCTCCGCCACATCATACCCCATCTCCTCATGCATGCCAAACTGCCGGGCTACCAGCAAGCCCACACAGGCGGAAATCAGGCAGGGGACGATGGCCGCATAGTACATGACGCCCACGCTCACCACTTCCATGGCAAATACCGCGGCGGTCAGGGGCGTACCAAACAGGGCTGAAAAGGCCCCGGCCATGCCGCACATGACCATCATCCGGCCGTCCTTGGCATCCAGGCCGATTTTCCGCCCCACATAAGCGCCCAGAGAACCGCCCAGCTGAAGGGCAGCCCCTTCTCGTCCGGCGGAACCGCCCGCCAGATGGGTCAGAATGGTGGAAAGGAAAATAAGCGGCGCGGTGCGCAGCTTCAGCGGCTCCGCCTCTCGCACTGCCATCAGCACCAGGTTGGTTCCCCGGTCCTTTTCCATACCGCAGATCCGGTAGATCAGCACAATGGAAAACCCTACCACAGGAAGCAGCACGCAGATTCTGGGATTGTGCTCCCGCAGCTGGGTGGACCAATCGATGCCATAGAAAAACGCAACCGCTACCAGTCCCACCAAAATCCCGATGGCGCAGGAGTAGAGAACCCATTTGATAAACGTCAGGCCCTCCGCCACATGCCCCCGCATTCGCTCAGCCATCCCTGTCATGACGATCTTCTCCCTCTTCTCAGGGCCCGCCAGCCCCTTCTGCTAGTTTCCTAAATTATAACATATCCTTGGATTTTTGACAGTCATTATCACACTTTGTATTAGAAAATCTCACGGCCACTTGCGTCTTGCGCGCTTCTGTGGTATGATTGCAATCGTACCAGTGTTTTTTCTATTCAAATTAAGGGGGAATTTCCGTGTCTGGGGACCAAATATGGCCCATATTGTTTGCTGTCAGCGCCTGTGCCAACGTAGCGCTGCTGTGGCGGCCTGTCATGAAGCTGCTGCGCC
>DBFWXD010000231.1:0-3396 GCA_048215895.1 Eubacteriales bacterium | reverse complement strand
CCTTATCTGCTCGGAAGTCGTTTTCTCGGCTGAGCGGACAAGTCTATTCGTATTGATTTTGACAAATAAGTACAAACAAATTTGACTTTCAAACAATTTGCACTTTTCACTTGAAATATCATTCGGGCGTGTGTTATGCTATGGCTACAAAGCTACTCCAAAAGGGGGATGGAATTATGGCACATAAATACCGTCAGGTGGCAGACGCACTGCGCGGTGACATTCTTGACGGTCTGTACGAAAAGCGAATGCTCTTACCCACCGAGCAGCTGTTGTGCCAGCAGTTCAATGTCAGCCGCCAGACGGTGCGGCAAGCCCTTTCCCTTCTGGCCTCCGAAGGACTGATTGAGCGCAGGCAGGGCAGTGGATCGCATATTCTTCCGCGCCAAGATCCGCAAACACTCCCCCGGCGGACGGTGGCGGTGGTCACCACTTACATCAGCAACTACATCTTCCCCTCGATTCTGCGGGAAATTGAAACGGTGCTGTCTGCCAACAACAGCGCCCCCACCCTCTATGCCACGCAGAACCAGGTCTCCAATGAGCGTAGAATCCTGCAGGCACTTCTGGAGGAAAAGCCGCCGGATGGGATTTTAGTGGAAGGGACTAAAACCGGGCTGCCTAATCCAAACCTGGACCTCTACCGCAAACTGATTAACAAAGGCGTCCCCATGGTATTTATGCACGGGATCTATCCGGAGCTCTCCGATTGTATTTCGGTGATGGATGACAATTACGGGGGCAGCCGGCAGCTGGTGGAGTACCTCTATCAAAAGGGACACCGCTCCATTTCCGGTATCTTTAAAAACGACGATATCCAGGGACTTCAGCGGTACGCGGGGTATACCGATGCCCTCCGGGATCTGGGGCTCCCCCTGGAGGACCAGCGGGTGTTCTGGTACAACACGGAGAGCAAGGCCTTGCTCTTGTCCGATGACAGCTTTTGGAATCAGGCTGCGGATGTGCTGCACAACTGCACAGCCATTGTGTGCTATAACGACGAAATTGCCTCCCGCCTTGTGGGGCTGCTGTTAAAACAGGGTGTGCGCATTCCGGATGAAGTGGCGGTGGTCAGTTTCGACAACAGTCCTTACAGCGAACTGTCCGTCCTTCCGATTACCTCCCTGTCCCATGGAGAATACAATGTGGGGCGGATGGCCGCGGAGCTTCTGATTCGGCTGCTCCATGGCGAAACCTGTTCCTCGTCCCTGGCCCCCTGGACACTGGTGTCCCGGAAAAGCGGCTGACCCTTTGGCCCACTTTGCCAAGGCTCATTGCCGTGATACTGCCCGGCAGGTCTGAGAACAGACGGGAGCATGACAATCTTGATAAACGATTTGGCCACGCTTTGGAAGGCTTTTTCCAAAGCGTGGCCTGTTTTTTTATAAATGAAAGGAGCTGAAGCCCATTTGTCTCTTCCAAAGTGGGCAAAAAGCAGAAAAATGCCCTCCGGAACTTGCATTCCGGAGGGCGAAGTAAATGATACGGTTATGCCCAGGGATTTTCGGTGGGGTAGGGCAGGCTCTTGGGCTGATTATAGGCGATGTCGGAGATGCCGAAGTATTTCATCACTTCAAACAGAGCCTTGCCGCAGTGGGCGAAGGCCACGGCGCCGTGGTGGGGATAGCGCTTCTGGATGAGCACATGGCGGTAGAAGCGGCCCATCTCGGGGATGGCGAACACGCCGATGCCGCCGAAGGAGCGGGTGGCCACGGGCAGCACCTCGCCCTGGGCAATGTAGGAGCGGAGATTGCCTTCGCTGTCACACTGCAGGCGGTAGAAGGTAATCGCGCCGGGGGCGATGTCGCCCTCCAGGGTGCCGCGAGTAAAGTCGGGGGTGCCGCCGTTCTCCAGCAGGCGGTTCTGGATGAGCTGATACTTCACCGCGCAGCCGCCGCACATCTTGCAGCTGGGGGTGTTGCCGCAGTGGAAGCCCATGAAGGTGTCCTTGATGTCGTAGTCGAACTTGCCGGCGATGTCCTCGTCATAGATGTACTTGGGCACGGAGTTGTTGATGTCCAGCAGGGTGATGGCGTCGCCGGTGATGCAGGCGCCGATGTACTCGCTCAAAGCGCCGTAGATATCTACCTCGCAGGCCACGGGGATGCCCCGGGAGGCCAGACGGGAGTTCACATAGCAGGGCTCAAAGCCAAACTGCTGGGGGAAGGCGGGCCAGCACTTGTCGGCAAAGGCCACATACTGGCGGGCGCCCTTGTGCTGCTCGGCCCAATCCAGCAGGGTCAGCTCAAACTGAGCCATCCGCTCCAGCAGGTCGGGATAGGTGCGCTCGCCCATCTCCTTCTTCATGTCGGCCACGACCTCGGGGATGCGCTTGTCTCCGGCGTGAGCCTTATAGGCCACCAGCAGATCCAGCTCGGAGTTCTCCTCCACTTCCACGCCCAGCTCGTAGAGGCCCTTGATGGGGGCGTTGCAGGCGAAAAAGTCCTGGGGACGGGGACCGAAGGTGATGATCTTCAGGTTCTTCACACCGATGATGGCCCGGGCGATGGGGACAAACTCCCGGATCATGTCGGCGCACTCCTGGGCGGTACCCACGGGGTACTCAGGCAGGTAGGCCTTCAGGTGGCGCATACCCAGATTGTAGGAGCAGTTGAGCACACCGCAGTAGGCGTCGCCGCGGCCGTTGATGAGATCGCCGTCGCCCTCGGCCGCGGCCACATACATGGTGGGACCGTCGAACTTCTGGCACAGAATGGTCTCGGGAGTCTCAGGGCCGAAGTTGCCCAGGAACACCACCAGGGCGTTGACTCCGTGGGCCTTCACATCGTCCAAGGCCTTCAGGGCGTCGGCCTCATTCTCCACGGTGATGGGGCACTCATACAGCCCCTCGCCGTAGGCGGAAACGATGTTCTGGCGGCGCTGGGTGGACAGGGCGATGGGGAAGCAGTCGCGGGACACGGCAATGATGCCAAGCTTTACTTCAGGAATGTTCATAGTACATAGTCTCCTTTTTTTACAGGAAATTGGATAGGTCGATGTTCTCGCCGGACAGACCGATTTTAGCACCGCTTTTCGCTTCGCTGGAGTCCGGGTGGGCCAGAAGCCATTTGTTTCGGGCGGTGAGATAGGCGTCCTCGGGTGTTTTGTTGTCCATGACAGGCCGGTCGGTATTGGTGAGCCAGGGCAGCGCCACCAGGACCCGGAAGCCCTTGTCCGCACAGCAGTGGCAGGGGGCGTAATGGAGGGTGGTGGCGTAGACCTCTACCAGCACACCGGCGGGGACCTTAAAGGCCTTTACCTTGGCCGTGTCCAAAAGACCGTTTTCAATCTCTTCCTGCCGGGCAAGAAGCAAAATGAAGTCCTCGGTGCCCAGGTTAAATTCGCTGTCTCGGTGGTACTCCAGACAGTTCAGCTTGGTGTTGTGCCCGTTGCACC
>DBFWXD010000230.1:0-1779 GCA_048215895.1 Eubacteriales bacterium | reverse complement strand
CCAGGAAATTGAGAAAACCCGTGAGAAGATTGCGGAATATCAGGAAAAGCTCAAGACCCTGGAAGCACAGAAAACGGAGGCAGAGAATCTGGAAATCGTTCAGATGGTTCGTGCGTTACGCATGACGCCAGCACAGCTGAACGCTATGCTTTCCGGTGGAATGAACCACGGTAGAGATACAGCACTGTCGGAATCAAATAATCAGGAGGTTACCGCTTATGAAGAATAAAAGAATTTGCAAAACACTTTCCGCCCTTTGCCTGACAATGGTTGTGGCATTTGGCTTTACGATCCCTGCTTTCGCACAGGGGTCAGAACCGGCACCGGCGGCACCGGCAGAGGATTCTACCAATGACAGCAATGTGATTGTGGAAGAAACAGAACCGGCACCGGCACTTACACCGGAGGGGAATGCGGCATTGGTGGATGATTTTGGAGGCAATAAGCAGCTTATTACTGTTACGACCAAAGCTGGAAATTACTTTTACATCCTGATTGATAGGGCGAATGAGGACAAGGAGACTGCTGTTCACTTTCTGAATCAGGTGGATGATGCAGACCTTGCGGCGCTGATGGAAGATGGAAAACCCAAAGAGGAGATGCCTGCGGTATGCAGCTGTTCAACAAAATGTGAAGCAGGGGCAGTCAATACGGCCTGCCCGGTCTGTGCAACTGATAAGAGTAAATGTACGGGCAAAGCACCGGAACCTCCGGCAGAAACATCGGAGCCGGAAAAGGAGAAGCCGGCCGGATTGAACCCGGCTGCGATAGTCCTTTTGCTGGCTCTGCTGGGAGGCGGTGGCGTATTTGCCTACTTGAAGCTCGTTAAGAATAAGCCTAAGACCAAGGGCAATGACAGTCTGGACGATTATGATTATGGCGAGGAAGATTCCGAGGAATGGGAAACCGAGGATGAGGAGTCGGAAGAACCGGATGCTGACGGGGGCAGCACAGAAGAAGATGATGAGGACAGTGTGAAATGACCCGTTTCACAGACAGTCCCTATGAACGCATGATGACACGCAGGCCGGAGGGCGGGAAGGAAACTTCCCGTCCTCCTTCTTTACCCCACAGCCACCCCTGCTATGGTTGCGGGAATTATGGAAGACCCTGCGTAGGTATCTGTCACCGGGAAATGTCCCGATGGCTCAAAGAGAGGAGGAACCATCATGGCTCAACATAAATTGGTAATTGCCGAAAAACCATCAGTTGCCCAGAGTTTGGCGGCGGTGATCGGCGCAACCGTCCGTAAGGACGGGTATCTGGAGGGCAACGGCTGGCGTGTCAGCTGGTGCGTGGGCCACCTGGCCGGTCTTGCGGATGCAGACAGCTATGACCCAAAGTATGCCAAGTGGCGATATGATGATCTGCCTATCCTGCCGGAGTATTGGCAGATGGTGGTGGGAAAGGATAAGAAAAAGCAGTTTGATATTCTGAAAAAGCTGATGAATGCCCCGGATGTGACGGAGGTGGTAAATGCCTGCGATGCCGGACGCGAGGGTGAGCTGATCTTCCGCAGCGTCTATGAGCTGGCAGACTGTCAAAAGCCTATGAAAAGGCTCTGGATTTCTTCGATGGAGGACTCTGCCATAAGGGAAGGCTTTGCAAACCTGCGCCCCGGTGCGGATTATGACGGAATTCGGGATGCTGCCCTCTGCCGTGCCAAGGCCGACTGGCTGGTGGGAATCAATGCCACAAGGCTTTTTTCCGTGCTGTATCACCGCACCCTCAACATCGGGCGCGTGATGTCCCCAACACTGGCGCTCATTGTCCAGCGAG
>DBFWXD010000023.1:0-1758 GCA_048215895.1 Eubacteriales bacterium | reverse complement strand
CCGCATAGGTGGAAAACTGGGTGCCGTACTCCGGGTCAAAGCCCCGCACGGCCTTCAAAAACCCCAGACACCCCAACTGATAGAGGTCGTCCGGCTCCACTCCCCGGCCATAGTACCGGCGCACCACGCTCCAGATGAGGCCGTTATTTTCCAGCAGCACCTGCTCACAGGCCTGGGCATCCCCCTCCCGGGCCGCCTGGAGCAGGGCGGAGCCCGATAAGGTCCCGCTCACCGGCCCGCCCGGCGGGCAATTTTCCGGGACATGGTGACGGTGGTGCCCTTCCCGGGGGTGGAACGGACCTTCAGGGTGTCCATAAAGCTCTCCATAATGGTAAAGCCCATGCCGGAGCGCTCCTCGCTGCCGGTGGTAAAAAGAGGAGTTCTGGCCTGTGCCACGTCCTCAATGCCCACGCCCCAGTCCTTAACCACAATCTCCAGCGCATGGTCCTCTTTGATGCGCAGCTTGAGTACCACCTTGCCCAGCTTGTCCGGGTAGGCATGGACAATGGCGTTGGTCACCGCCTCGCTGACAGCGGTCTTCACATCGTTGACTTCCTCCAGGGTGGGGTCCAGCTGGGCGGCAAAGCAGGCCGCGGCGGTCCGGGCAAAGCCCTCGTTGGCCGACCGGCTGGGAAATTCCAGAATCACTTGGTTTTCGACTTTCATATGTATCGGTTCCTTTCCCGCAGTATGGCGGCATAAGCCGGGGGTCTTATTCAAACCGGATCAGCCGCTCCAATCCGGCCGCTTGAAACACTTTTTTTGCCTGAGGCGGCGTGTGAACCACCCGCATACTCCCCTGAACCTGTCCCATTCTCCGATAAGTCCGGATGAGCACCGCAATCCCCGAGCTGTCGGTAAAGGTGAGTCCGCCCAGGTCCAGGGTCAGCTCCCGGGGCTGGGCCACATCAATGCGCCGGTCCAGCTCCTCCATCACCTCCCGGGCCCGGTGGTGATCCAGTTCACCCTCCACCCAGGCGGTCAGCCGGCGCTGTTCCTCCCTGCATTTCACAGGCATATGATCTCCTCCTTGCCGGAGCGCCGCTCCGTGTTCGCTTTTCCTCCCCATTATAGGACAGGCCCCTTGTCAAATCCGGTCACTTCCCGGTCCTGGGACTCTTCGGTTTCATTTTTTTCGTTTCTGCGAAAAGGTTTTACAAACCGCGCCATTTCCCGTATAGTATAGGGTAGAACTAACATTCACCACTGTGACTGGAGGCTTGTCCGTGTCCCGACCGCTTCATCTCACCACCGGCCCGATCCTATCCCAGCTGATGGGGCTGGCCCTCCCCCTGCTGATGGCCAATGTGCTTCAGCAGCTATATAACATTGCAAATTCCCTTGTGGTCACCTGGTACCTGGGGGAACAGGCCCTGGCCGCCCTTGGCATCGCGGAGAGCGTGATGAATCTCTACATCTACGTCATCACCGGCGCCTGCATGGGGGCCGGAGTGCTGGTAGCTCAATTTTACGGAGAACAGAATTTTTCCCGTCTGCGCCGGCAGCTCTATGTCTCCGCTGTGCTGGTGGGCGGCAGCGTGCTGGCGGCGGTCATTCTGGGGCAGCTGTTTCTTCCCCAGATCCTGACGGTGATCCAGACGCCCCAGGAGGTGTGGCGGGACGTCTCCGCCTACCTGCGCATTATTCTGGTAGGCATGATCTTCACCTTTGCCTATAACTACCTGGCCGCTTCTCTCCGCTCCATCGGAGACACCCGGGCCGCCCTCTATTTTCTCTTCCTTTCCCTGGGCTATAACC
>DBFWXD010000229.1:0-4056 GCA_048215895.1 Eubacteriales bacterium | reverse complement strand
TTGTCGGGGGCATTTTTGCGAGAAGTGTTTTTTGAACGGCAGAGCCGCTCAAAAAACGGATTACGATTTCTTTCACCGCTGCGGCGGTGAAACTCCTGCGGAGGGCTTTTTTACTTTTTCAAAACCTCTACAATTTCGCCGATATACATGGTGTGGTAGTCCTTCTGAGGGTACCACTTCTCCTTGATTTCCTGGGGAATGTTGTTGGGGTCCATGGCCTGGGCAAAGCGCTTGCGGCACACCAGCACCAGCTCCGCCTCTTCAAAATAAGGAGCGCCGCAGCTGGCCGTCTTCACGGTAAAGCCGCACTCCTTCACCTTGTCGATCTCCCGGCCGCTCTTGGAGCCGCACAGAGAGAGGGCCTTGCGGTATTCCTCTGGGAAGAAGGTGAGGGTAAAATACTCCTCCCGGTCCACAAACTCCTTGGTGTAGCGCTGGGGCCGGATGTAGCAGGTGGCGGCGGGAGCGCCCCAGATGACACCCAGTCCGCCCCAGGAGGCGGTCATGGTATTGCAGGCTTCGCCGGTACCGGCGGTGATGAGCATCCACTGATCTCCAATGAGAGAAAAAACATTCTGATCCAGGGACTTGGGGTCCACAGACTGAAACATTTGACATACCTCCTTCATGATATGGCGCAGGTTATTCTATGCCCCCAAGCCGGGGGCAATACCGGGAGAATACGCAAAAAGCCGCACCGATTCCTCGGCGCGGCTTTTGGGAGTGTCTTACTTGTCCAGACCGAACTTCTTGTTGAAGCGGCTGACACGGCCACCGGTGTCCACCATCTTCTGCTTGCCGGTGTAGAAGGGGTGACACTTGGAGCACACTTCTACGCGGATGTCCTTCTTGGTGGAGCCAGTCTCGATCACGTTGCCGCAGGCGCACCGGATGGTGGTCTGTTCATAGTTGGGGTGGAGGCCTTCCTTCATTATATTCACCTCTTTCTCCATGGAGGGTAATCTTGTAAACGCAACTGATATAATATCATATGTTTCCCGGAAAAGCAACCTCTTTTTCAAAAAAATTTTTCAAGACAAAATTGCCGCCCCCCTTGACAATCTCCGTCCTTTTCGCTAAAATGTTCCCTAAGCAAATGTGATGACGGGGAAAAAGTCGACAGTCTCACACTCAGAGAGCCGGCGGTTGGTGCGAGCCGGTGTGCGGAGCCGCCGTGGATAACTGGCCCCTGAGCAGTCTGCCTGAAGAAAACCCGGGTTTCCCGGCGGAGTAGGGCGGAACGGCTGGTCTCGTTATTGACCTGGACCTTGTTGGAGGTCTTAAAGGGCTGTCTGGGTAACCGTCAGCCGAACCAGGGTGGTACCGCGAAATATATTTCGCCCCTGACGTGAAAACGTCAGGGGCTTTTTTTCGTCCTAGAACAGACTTTTTCACGCACACAACACACTTTTATATAGGAGGAAACGCTATGAAACCCGGATATCAAAAGTACATTCCCTTCCAGCCTCAGAAGATCGTTGGCCGCACCTGGCCCGATAAGGTCATCACCAAGGCCCCCATCTGGTGCTCCGTGGACCTGCGGGACGGCAACCAGGCCCTGGTGGACCCCATGAACCTCCAGGAGAAGCTGGAGTACTTCCACACTCTGGTGGACATCGGCGTGAAGGAGATCGAGATCGGCTTCCCCTCCGCCAGCGAGACCGAGTATGAGATCTGCCGGGAGCTCATCGAGGGCGGCCACATCCCCGACGACGTGACCATCCAGGTGCTGGTTCAGGCCCGGGAGCACCTCATTAAAAAGACCTTCGAGGCCATCAAGGGCGCCAAGAACGTCATTCTCCACTTCTATAACTCCACCTCCACCCTCCAGCGCAAGGTGGTCTTCCACATGGACACCGACGGCATCACCAAAATCGCCACCGACGCCGCCGACCTCATCTATGAGATGTCCCGTCCCCTCATCGAGGAGGGCATGAACCTGCGCTTTGAGTACTCCCCCGAGTCCTTCATGGGCACCGAGATGGACTACGCTGTGGAGATCTGCCAGGCGGTGCTGGATCACCTCCACGCCACCCCCGACAACAAGGTCATCCTGAACCTGCCCACCACCGTGGAGAACTGCATGCCCAACCAGTTTGCCGACATGCTGGAGTACTTCTGCAAGAAGATCCCCGGCCGGGACTGCGCCATCATCTCCCTGCACCCCCACAACGACCGTGGTACCGGCGTAGCCACCACCGAGATGGGCCTGCTGGCCGGCGCCGACCGTGTGGAGGCCACCCTCTTCGGCAACGGCGAGCGCACCGGCAACGTGGACATGATCACCCTGGCCATGAACATGTGGACCCAGGGCATCGACCCCCAGCTGGACTTCTCCAACATCAACAAGATCAAAGAGATGTATGAGCGCTGCACCAAGATGCCCGTGGGCGACCGCCAGCCCTACGCCGGCAAGCTGGTGTTCACCGCCTTCTCCGGCAGCCACCAGGACGCCATCAACAAGGGCACCCAGTATATGAAGGAGAGCGGCACCGAGTATTGGGAGATCCCCTATCTGCCCATCGACCCCGCCGACGTGGGCCGGGAGTACGAGCCCATCATCCGCATCAACTCCCAGTCCGGCAAGGGCGGCGCCGCCTACATCATGGAGCACAACTTCGGCTTTGACCTGCCCAAGGCCATGCACCCGGAGTTTGGCCACATTGTCCAGGTGGAGACCGACAAGGTGGGCACCGAGATTTCTCCCGAGCGGATCAACGAGCTGTTCCACCAGGAGTACATCGACGTCAAGGAGCCCTACAAGCTGCTCAAGCACGCCTTCCAGGAGAGCGTGGACAGCGAGGGCCACTCCCACGTCACCTTCTGGGGCACCCTCCAGCACACCGACACCATTTTCAAGGTGTCCGGCGAAGGCAACGGCCCCATCGACGCCTTCTTCAACGCCATCAAGGACGAGAAGATGGCCCGCTTCTCCTTCCTGGACTACGCCTCCCACGCCATTACCAACGGCTCCGACTCCCAGGGCGTGGCCTACATCCTGCTGAAGGACCAGCGCGACGGCAAGGAGTACTGGGGCGTGGGCCTGTCCCACAACATTAACCTGGCTCCTCTGCGCGCCATCCTCTCCGCCATCAACCGCGCCAAGCGCAGCCACCAGTAAGTTCATCTTCCCCGGCAGACGCCCACGGCGGCCATGTACCGCCGTGGGCGCAGCCTTATCGTACACAGCCGGTCATCCGGCGAAAGTGAGGGATGTATATGCGCAGCGACCAGGAGATCATGGATCTCATTCTCCGCCGGGCTCAGTCCGATTCCCGGATTCTGGCGGCTTATTTAAAGGGCTCCCGCACCAACCCCAACGTACCCAAGGACATCTACCGGGACTTTGACCTTATGTATGTGGTCACCGAGGTGGACAGCTTCCGCTCTGACCCATCCTGGCTGGAGGGGTTCGGCCCCATCCTGCTTATGCAGGAGCAGGACGACGCCTTTGGCTATGGCGAGCGCTTCGGCCTGCAGGGGGACTACCGGGAGGGCTACTCCTGGCTTTTGCTCTTCGCCGACGGCAGCCGCATCGACCTGGGGGTGGAGACCCGGGCGGCCATGGAGCGGGGCGCCTGGCGCAACAAGCTCTTTCTCCCCCTGCTGGACAAGGTGGGCTGCCTGCCCAGCCTGCCGCCCCCCAGCGACGAGGACTTTCATGTGAAGCGGCCGGATCAGCGCCATTTCCAGGGGTGCTGCCGGGAATTTTTCTGGAGCCTGTGCGACGTGGAAAAGGGCATCGCCCGGGATGAGCTGCCCTTTGCCATGACCACCTACCACACCCTGTCCCGGCCCATGCTGGAGCAGATGCTCTGCTGGTACATCGGGGTGCAGACGGACTTTTCCCTGTCCTGCGGAAAGCTCAACAAGTATTTTAAGCGCCTACTGTCCGACGAGGACTACCGCTGCTTGGTCAGCACCTATTCCGACGGGGACTACGTCCATCTCCGTCGGGCCATGGACACCGCCTGCGGGCTGTTCCACCGCACCGCCTGCTCGGTGGGCGCGGCGCTGGGATTCGCCTTTCCGTTAAAGGAAGAGGAGGGCTGCGCC
>DBFWXD010000228.1:0-4189 GCA_048215895.1 Eubacteriales bacterium | reverse complement strand
GCTCTCCAACGAGGCAGTGAAGAAGGCCTATCTGGGCACCTGATTCCATCAGGACAATCTGCAATTTAAAAAAGCGGCACAGCGTTTGCTGTGCCGCTTTTTTGTGCGTTTCTAAAGGCCAATGTCACACATCGGCGGTGGGCTTCTCTTCTGCTTTCCGGTGTCCCTTTTTTCTGTACAGGAACCATCCTCCCAAAAGTACAGCGGCAGCGCCCGCTCCCAGCACCCAGAGCCACGGGAACGGCGCGCCCCCATCCAGCAGCATCACCTGCCCCTGTACCGGGGCGGTAAAGACCAGATAGCTGCCTTCCAGCGTGCTGTCCGCCAGCTTCCACTGTCCGTCCTGATACACGGCCGCTGCGGGGGTTTTGGCGCCCTCTGCCCGCAGGCGGACGGTGACGGTATCCGCCTGGCTGCCGGTCACCTCATAGCTCCAGGCATTCAGGGCCTGGCAGCCCTCCGCCTTCCAGTCAGGCAGGCTCTCCTGCTCCACCGTCAGAGCGGCATCCGGGGCAAAGGTCCCCTCCACCAACAGTTGGGCGATCCCATTTTGGTCGGCCAAGGTAGCGGTGGGGGCGGTAAACTGTGCCTCAAGCACCATGGAGCGGCGCAGGTTCTGGGTGGGGAACTGAGGCCACTGGCCATACTGCCCATTCTGCTCCGGCGTCGCAGGCACCTGGCTCATATCCAGGTCTCCTCCATAGGAAAAGGGGATCTCCGCCACGGTCTGTCCGTTGACCACAAAGCGGTAGGAGAAGGTAAGAAAATCGGCGGGAATCCCCTCCAGCTTGGAGAAGGCCTCAAAATCCAGCCCCTGGGCCGTACCGGCATAGTCTACTCCATCCACTCCGGCCAGTTCTTCCATCAGGTAGCGGTTCTCACTGAGCGTACCCTCCGCCTGCCCAGCGATGGCCCCTTGATACTCTCCGTCGCTGTCGGCGCGCACCATGGTCCGGCAATCGGAAATATCCTGACCCAGACCAGCCACACCTCCCAGCCAGCTCTGGCCGGTTAGGTCGGTGAGCGCGGCGCAGCCAATGACTTTGCCCCGGGTGCGCCCGGCAATACCGCCGCAGTAGTCTCCGCCGGTTTCTACGCTTCCCCGGGCGACACAGTCCAGAATCACGCCCGCCTCGCAGCGTCCGGCAATTCCGCCGCCGCACTCATTTTTTACTGTCACCGCCCCGTCAAAACGGCACTGACGCACCAGCGCCCGCAGGGTGGCATAGACATCGCTCATCAGCTTCAGATCGCCCAGGTCGAAGGTTGCCTCCGGGTCATCTCCCAGCTCGGTAGACACGGTGCCGGCAATACCGCCCACATTGGAGTCTCCCTCCACAGTACCCGAGACGGTACAGTCCATCACAAGGCCCGGCCCCTGAGTCTCTTCATCCGTCAGGTCGGTGATCGTCAGCTCCGGTTCCTCTCCCAGGCCGGAAATGGCCTGACGCACCTGCTCCATCTGGTCCATAATCGCCTGACTGGTGGCATAGAGGGCATCGTTGTCCTCTTTGGCCGCCTGGGTGATATCGTCCATCTGGTCCTGGATGACCGTGAGTTCACGGTGAATATCATCCACCGCCGACTGGGCCTTATCCCCCAGGGTGTCCGTATAGTCCTTCAGCAGATCTCGGATCTGATCACACCCCCGACTGACCTCCTCCAGGGAATCCTGGGCATTGTCGGCAAAGGTTCCGCCCGCCTTGTTGAGATTGGTTAGCGCCTGATTGAGCCGGTCCAATGCCCGGTCCATATCCTTCCCTGCCTGACCCAGGGCATGGGAGGTCTCGTCATAGATATCCGCCCACTCTCCGGGCAGCTTGGCTGCCAGCCCCGGGATCTTCTTCAGCGCCTGGGTAATGGCGGTAAAATGCCCCACCGGGTCCAGGGACGGGAACGGCAGCTGCAAAGCCTGCTCAAACTGGCCGGACAAAATCAGTTTGGCCACATCCGCCAGATATTGTTTCAGGGCATCCAGCTCCTGGGCCATAGCCTGACGGTGGTCTTGAATGGTCTGGAGCTGAGCTCGGATAGCGGAAATCGTATCCTCCAGCGCGTGGATGGCCTGCCCCAGGCCGCTGTCTCCCTGCTGGGCCAGCTCCTTGAGTGCGTCCAGCAGCGCGTCAGACTCATCCAGTGCATCCTGGAGGGCCTCCTCCGCGTCATCGCTGAAGTCGCCCAGGTCCTCCCGCAGCTGATCCAGGCTCCCGCTGATGCCGGTGGTATATTGATACAGAGAGTCGGACATGGAACGGAAATCATCCATTCCCTCCGTTCCGGCAGCGTGAACCCGGTCCTTCACCGCAGACAGAGAATTTTGAACCGCCTGGGCATCCGCAAGGCCCTGGGTGGCCATGGTATTGAACTGATTGGTAAAGTCCTCCAGCCGGTCAAACAGCGCGCCCAGGCTTTCCGTCAGCCGCTCGGAGGGAGACTCGCCGTAGGTAAGGCTGGTGTAGGGCTCAAACTGGCCCACAATGCCGCCCACATCCTTGCGGCCCTTTACCGGGCCGGTGTTGGTACAGCCAGAGACCTCCCCCGACTGAAGACCCACAATGCCGCCCATGTTGTAGCCCACATGCTGATAGCCCACAGCTCCGGTATTGGTGCAGCTTCGGATGGTCCCCCGGGACAATCCAGCCACGCCGCCCACGCTGGTGGGAGTCTCCTGATCGGCCTGAATGTTAACCGGCCCGCTGTTGGTGCAGCTCTCGATCCAGCCCAGATTCTGGCCGGTGATGCCGCCCACATTGGTCACGCCGGACACGGTGGCCTCATTGCTGCAATGCAGCAATTTGCCCTCTTCTCCGTTGAAGCCTACCAGACCGCCCACATCCTCCTGGGCGGACAGTGCACCCCGTGCAGTGCACCCCTGGATTGTGCCATAGTTCTCTCCGGCCAAGAGTCCCACCTGGCCTGCGGAGCCCTGGGGCTCCAGCGAGCCCTCTACGATGAGGTTTTCCACTACTGCGCTCTGGGTCAAAGTGCGAAACAGCCCCACTTTAGAACCCTTTTCCGCAAAGGAAAGGCCCGAGATGGTGTGACCGTTTCCGTGGAAAGTCCCCTGAAAGATTGGGACCGGTGTAAAGGATGTATTGCTCAAATCCAGGTCGGCTTTGATCTCCACCGTCACTCCCTGGGACCACACATCCCGGGTGCAGGACTTGGCAAAATCGGCAAACTCCTGCTCCGTGGCAATGGTAACGGTCTCTCCCGCCGCTTTTACCGGCGGGGTCAGCGTACAAAGAAGCGCCAGCACCGTCAGGAGGGCAGCTCCTCGCTGTATGTATTTCATGAGTGATCCTCCTGTTCCGAAGTGTCCCGTTCCTGATATTTGCTTTCGATAAGGGCGTCCACACTGCCGTGGAGGACCCCCTTGAACTCTCCGTCCACAAAGCCCGCCACATGGCCCCGGATGTGCCCGTCCAGGCGCATAGTACCCTGGTTGAAGCGCTGCTTGCGGTCCCGGTTGAGGGTGATGGCGGTGCGCTCGATGAGGGCATCGCCCAGCATGAGCAGCTGGGGCAGAACGGTCATAACCAGAATAATGGAGGTAACTGTCCCTCGTCCCAGGGTCTGGCCCACCGAGCCGATGGTGGCGTCGGTGGAGATACCGCCGATGAGGAAACCCGCCACTGCCATGATGGTGCCGGAGGTGAGGATGGTGGGGAAGCTCTGGCTCAGGGCTTCCACCGCCGCCTGCTTGCGCTCCAGAACGGTTTTCAGCTCCAGGTAGCGGTTGGTGATGACGATAGCGTAGTCGATGGTAGCGCCCATCTGAATGGAGCTGACCACCAGATAGCTCAGGAAGAACAGGTTGGTGTGGGTCAGCACCGGCACCGAGAAGTTAATCCAAATCGAGCCCTGAATGGTAAGCACCAGCAGGATGGGAAGGCCCGCCGACTTGAAGGTAAAGAGCAAAATCACCATGACAAACAGGGCGGTGAGAATACTGATCTTCAGGTTGTCGCCGGAGAAGGAGCTGGCCAGGTCAAAGGCGTTGGTGGAGTTACCCACCAGGATCACGTCCTCCCCATAGTACTCCTGGGCGATGGCACGGATCTGGTCCAGCAGCGCGTAGGTCTCTTCCCCTTCGGTGGGCATATCGGCCACGAATACCAGTCTGGACCAGTTTTCGCCCCGCAGCTGCTCCAAGCCCACGTCCAGCTGCTCGTGGAGATCGTTCACC
>DBFWXD010000227.1:0-1521 GCA_048215895.1 Eubacteriales bacterium | reverse complement strand
AAAAAGAGGCAAGGCGTTTTTTTTTCTGAAGGGATGTGTATTCTGGTGAAATGCCCAAACTGCGGAAAGGAAATGGAAGAGGGAACTCTGCACACCCGGAATTACCCTTTCTGGACGCAGCAGGAGCTCCGATTCTTTCGGGCCCCCACAGACACCGTGGAGCTGGGCCCCATTGGCGATGACACCACCAGCGTGTTTACACGGGATCCGTTCCCGGAATTTCCCCATGCCATGCTCTGCCGGGAATGCGGCCTTGTCACCTTCCCGTGCAGCTTGATTGAAACCTCCAAAAAAGATAGCAAATAGGAGCTGGAACAGGAGGAGCTTTATGAAGTGTCCGTATTGTCAGCAGCAAATGCAGGAGGGCTTTCTCAGCAGCCGCTCCCCCGTTTTCTGGTCAGAGGAGGTGTCAGGCCTTCCCCTTCCCGCCAGGAAGGGAGATTTGCTTCTGGGTGGAAAGCTGGGGCTGGTTGTCCGCCCCCGGGCTTACCTCTGCCGGAGCTGTAAAACCGTCATTACCCAATATCAATAAAAATTCAGCAAACAGAATGGAAATAGGAGGAAAGATATGGACTACAACAAGACCATCAATCTGCCCAAGACCGACTTCCCCATGCGGGCGGGCCTGCCCAAGCGGGAGCCGGAGATGCTCAAGCGCTGGCAGGAGCAGGACGTGTACAACGAGCTGCTGAAGAAGAACGAGGGCAAGCCCCTCTTCAATCTCCACGACGGCCCGCCCTTTTCCAACGGCGGCATCCACATGGGCACCGCCATGAACAAGGCCCTCAAGGATATCATCACCCGATCCTACGCCATGCGGGGCTACTACACCCCCTATATCCCCGGCTGGGACAACCACGGTATGCCCATCGAGTCCGCCATTATCAAGCAGAACAAGCTGAACCACAAGGCTATGAGCATTCCGGACTTCCGCTCCGCCTGCCATGACTTTGCCCAGCATTATGTGGGCGTGCAGATGGACGCCTTCAAGCGCATGGGCGTCATCGGCGACTGGGAGCACCCCTACCTCACCATGAACCCCGGCTTTGAGGCTGAGGAGGTGAAGGTGTTCGGTGCCATGTACAAGAAGGGCTATATCTACAAGGATTTCAAGCCCGTCTACTGGTGCCCCCACGACGAGACCGCCCTGGCGGAGGCGGAGATCGAGTATCAGGACGACCCCTGCACCACGGTCTATGTGAAGTTCCCCATGCACGACGACTGCGGCAAGCTGGGGGGCTATGACAAGCTCTTTTTCGTGATCTGGACCACCACCATCTGGACCCTGCCGGGCAACCTAGCCATCGCCCTGCATCCCGACGAGTCCTACGCTGTGGTGAAGGCCCCCAACGGCGAGGCCTATATCATGGCCGAGGCTTTGGTGGAGAAGGTCATGCACTTGGGCGGCTTCGACACCTGGGAGGTGGCGGAGACCCATCCCGGCGCCTTCTTTGAGAACATGCTGGCGGACCACCCCTTCCTGCCCAAGACCTCCCGCCTGCTGCTGGCGGATTACGTCAC
>DBFWXD010000226.1:0-9209 GCA_048215895.1 Eubacteriales bacterium | reverse complement strand
ACAATAACATGATATGCTTGCAACATGTAATTATTATAATAACAGGTTAGAGGTGCCATGTCAACTATGCTGCTCAACCGTAACACATCCAAGGATTTCGCCGTCCACCGCCAAAATGTGCAGGTCTTGCTGAAAAAAATTGCTGAGGCCGATGCAATTGACGAAAATCTCTGTATCCCAACAGAATTGATCCCCCGGTGTCCCCCGCTGCGGCGGCCCCATGGAGGTTCATGTGGCAGCAGGGCCGAACATGGTTCCGGACCACGGCGCCACGCAGAGATTCCAGAGTTTTCTGAACCAATACCACGGAAAAAAGCTGGTCGTGCTGGAGTTGGGGATTGGACGGCTCACTGGGGGAGATTTTACCTGCTCTCCGGGAGGCGGATCAACTATGAACATATCAGGAAAGGAGACATCAAACATGAAGCTGGGAATCATTCGTTGTATGCAAACCGAGGACTACTGCCCTGGAAGTCGGGATTTCAAAACCATCCGGGAACGAAAAGGGGCTTTTTCGGGCGTGGACGATATTGAATTGGTCGGCTTTATCAACTGCGGCGGCTGCCCGGGCAAAAAAGCGGTACTGCGAGCAAAATTCCTTGTCAGCCAGGGGGCGGATACCATTGCATTTGCCTCCTGCATCCAAAAGGGCACTCCCATTGGCTATCCCTGCCCCTTTGCCAAGCGTATGAAAGATCTGGTACAAAAGGCCGTGGGCGACCAGGTTCAGATCCTGGACTATACCCATGATGCAGGACCGGAACAGGATTGAGATAATATTGACCTTTTCCTTTGGTCCCAGAACTATAAAATAAAAATGCAGAAGATTGTCACTTTGACAATCTTCTGCATTTTTATAAGCTTATTTTCCTGCGTTCAGGTTTGCCGCGCGAATCGCCTCAAGTCCGGCGGTCTCCACACGTAGGATAGCAAGACGTGAGGCAAACCACTCGTCGTTTTTGATCCAGTTGAGAGAGCTGTTCACCTCATAGGAACCGGAAAGCATATAGCGGAACATCCGCTCTGCCTCGGCCTGAGAGATGCGGCAATATTCCATAATCTCCGGGATAACGCTGGGCTTCATCATGCGGAAAAGCTTGTTTTTAATATACTCCGAGAGAGTCCGATCCTGAAAGAGAACCCGGTATTTGGGCATATCCGCAATCCGCTGGCAAGTGGGAAGGTCGCTGTTATGCTCCCGAAGCGCCTCCACTGTATCAAATTGGAGCAGATAGTGCATCCGTTGGGGCAGAGACATGGACAGGGTGGTAGAGGAGTACTCCGCCACCTCAAAAGCCTCGTCGATCAGTTCATCTAACACCTGATTCAGCGTGTCATAGTGGCTATAAAACGTCGTGCGGGTGATCTGGGCAGCCTCGCATACCCCACTGATGCTCATCTTTTCAAAACTCTTTTCCTTCATCAGCTCCAGCAGCGCATCCTTGATGGCATTCTTTGTATAAATGACCCGGCGATCCTCTCGTCCGGCACGCATCTTCGCCATATGCTCACCCCCGCTTATTATCCCATAAAACTATACACGCTGTCAAGAAAAGTACAGTTCTGTCGTTTTTGTCCAGCCACTGGACTATTTTTGTCATTCTGTTCAGCACTGTACAGTTTTGGCGGATCTGCTCTTATCGTTGGTCGCGGAATTTGTATAATTCTTCTTAGACAAGGTCCTTAGATTTTGTGCGGGACTGTAAGAAAACCGGTTAAGGAGGCAACCACATGATCGCGTATGAAATAGAAGATGTTATCAGTGTGCTGCAAAACTGCGCCCCCTACCTCATTGCCCTGGGCATTGCCCTTCTGGTGGGGATCATCGTACTCATCGCAGTCCGGGGACGGCCGCGGCCACAGAAGTTTTTGATCCGGGCTCAGGCCGGACTAGCCATGGTACTGGCCCTTGTTCTCACGGTCAACGGAATCATGCTGGGCGGCGTGTCCGCCCTGCTGGACCTGGCCCTGGCTGACCAGGCTGAGATCAGCGACGAAACTATGTCCTCCGCGGAGCAAACCGCCCTTCATATTGCGGAGGAGGGGTTTGTCCTGCTGCAAAACGACGATAACGCTCTGCCGCTCACCGATGTGACCAACCTGAATCTGTTTGGCTGGGCCAGCGCCAACCCCATCTGCGGCGGCACCGGCTCAGGCGGTATCAACACCCTGTATGACATTGTCAGCATCCAGCAGGGGTTGGAGCAGGCCGGCTTTTCCGTGAATCAGGAGCTGCTGGACTTCTACACCGCCTACTCCTCCCAGCGTCCCGACATGACCATCACCACCCAGTCCTGGACGTTGTACGAGCCCCCGGTGGATACCTACCCCCAGGACATGCTGGACAGTGCCAAGGAGTTTTCCAACGTAGCCGTCATCACCCTGGGCCGGCTGGCGGGCGAGGGGCACAACGATATGCCCATGGCCATGTCCGAGGCCGGATACGACAACAACTCCGAGGAATACGACGATTTCCAGCCCGATGACCACTACCTTCAGCTCTCCCAGACCGAGAAGGATTTGGTGGAGATGGTATGTGACAACTTCGACACTGTGATCCTCCTGGTCAACAGCGGCAATCCCATGGAGCTGGGCTTTGTGGATGACTATGAACAGATCAAGTCGGTACTCTGGTGCCCCGGTCCCGGCAATGTGGGCTTCACCGCGCTGGGTGAGATCCTGCGGGGCACGGTGAACCCCTCCGGCAAAAGCACTGATACCTTCGCCTACCATCTGAAAAACGCCCCCTGGTGGAACAACTACGAGGACTACCACTACTCCAACCTGGAACACCTGGCGGTGGAAGGCATGAACTCCGGAGTGTCCCAGACCTATTATCCCTCCTTCACCAACTATGTGGAGGGCATCTATGTGGGGTACAAATTTTATGAGACCGCCGCCGCAGAGGGTCTTATTGACTACGACGCCGAGGTCCAATACCCCTTCGGCCACGGTCTGAGCTACACCACCTTCTCCCAAACCATGAGTGAGCTCTCTGTCACCGACACCACCTTCTCCTTCGACGTCACCGTCACCAACACCGGTTCTGTGGCCGGTAAGGACGTGGTTGAGATCTTCTATAACCCGCCCTATCTCAACGGCGGCGTGGAGAAGTCCGTGGCCAACCTGCTGGACTTTGAAAAGACCGATCTTCTCCAGCCCGGCCAGAGCCAGACTCTCTCCTTCACCTTTGACCTGGAGGACATGGCCTCCTACGACTACCAGGACGCCAAGGCCTATATTCTGGACGCGGGGGACTATGTGATCTCCATCAACAGCGATTCCCACACTATTCTGGATCAGCGCACCCTCACCCTGGCAGAGAAGGTGGTCTATGACGGAGAGGAGGGCCGCGCCAGCGACGACCTCACCGCCACCAACCAGTTTGACGACTGTGCCGGCGACGTGGAGTACCTCTCCCGGGCGGACCACTTCGCCAACTATGACCGGGCCACCGCCGCCCCCACCTCTATGGTCATGGCCCAGGAGCTGGTGGAGCAGTACCATCTGAACAGCAACTTTGACCCCAGCACCTATGTGGACCCGGACGCCGTCATGCCCACCACCGGGGCGGACAACGGTCTGACCCTGGCGGACATGCGTGGGCTGGACTACGATGATCCCCAGTGGGAGCTGCTGCTGGATCAGCTCACCGTGGATGAGATTGCCAATATGATCGCCCTGTGTGGTTACCAGACCCCCGCTATGAAGTCGGTGGGCAAGTTCCAAACTTTGGACATGGACGGTCCTGCCGCCATCAATAACAACTTCACGGGCTACGGCTCCCTGGGCTTCCCCATTGAGATTGTTATTGCCAACACCTGGAGCAAGGACCTGGCCACCCAGTGGGGCGAAACTATGGGACAGATGTGCGTGGAGATGGGCATCCAGGGCTGGTACGCTCCCGCCATGAACACCCACCGCAGCCCCTTCGGCGGACGAAACTACGAGTACTTCTCCGAGGACGGCGTGCTGGCCGGACGCATTGCCGCCAGCGCGGTGACCGGTGCCATGAACAAGGGGGTCTACTCCTACATCAAGCACTTTGCCGCCTATGATTTCAATGGCAAGATGGTCTGTGTCTGGACCAACGAACAGGCTCTGCGGGAAATTTATCTGAAGCCCTTTGAAATCTGTGTCAAGGAAGGAAATGCCAACGCAGTCATGGTCTCCTGGAGCTTCCTGGGCGTCAAGTGGACCGGTGAAAACAGCAATCTGATGAACACGGTCCTCCGGGACGAGTGGGGCTTCCGGGGCATGGCCATCACCGACTTCTTCCGCAACAACGGCCACGGCTTTATGAACGCCGATGCGGCTCTGGCCAATGGAGTGGACGGTATGCTGGCCACGGTGGAGGGCGGTCCTAACTTTGTCACCGACCGCACCAATCCCTCCTCGGTCACCGACATGCGCCGGGCCTGCAAAAATGTGCTTTACACCGTGGTGCAGAGCTACCTCTATGACGAGGCCTATCAGAGTCAGCAGGGCATGGACTGGAGGACCTATCTCTACATCGCCGACGGGGCGGCAGCGATTGTCCTCATCGGACTGGAGGTACTGGTACTGCGGAGCTACCAAAAGCGCAAAGAGAGTTCCGCGAGCTGAACATACCGATTGTCCCTCTGCTCTTACAAACAGATCTGGCCGTCGGAAAGGCGTTTCCGGCGGCCAGATTTTCATTGAAGGTGATGCTGTTTGAAACTGACCCAGATCCGTAATGCTACTGTTCGGTTGGAATATGGCGCGGTCCGCTTTCTTATCGATCCCATGCTCTCCCCCAATGGGGCCTTGCCCCCCTGTCACAGCCGGGTACGTCCAGAGACCCGTAATCCCCTGTGTGACCTGCCATGCCCGGTAGAGACACTCTTGGATGTAGACGCGGTCATTGTCACCCACCTCCACCCTGGACATTTTGATCAGGCGGCGGCCCAGTTACTGCCCAAGAATAAACCAGTTTTTGTTCAGAATGCCCGGGATCGGGAGGCGCTTGGGTACTATGGGTTTCAGCAGGTCAAAGTTCTGGAGGCCGGTACGATTTTCTCCGGAATTACGCTCACCAAAATTCCCGGGCGATATGGGAACTGGGAGGAAGAGATGTTAGACCGCATGGGCAGCGTATGCGGAGTAATGTTTCAGGCTCCGGGTGAACCCCGTCTCTATGCCACTGGGGATACCGTCTGGTACCCCGGCGTGGAGCACGCGGTCCATGAGTTTCTTCCCCAAGTGGTTCTGGCCAACGCAGGCAGGAATATGGGCTTTCAGCATCAGAGCAATATGGGAAAAGACGATGTGTTTGCTCTACACCAGGCAGTTCCATCGGCCCTCATCGTGGCCACCCATATGGAAGACCTGAACCACTGGACCCTGTCCCGGCAGGAGCTGCGGGAGTTCGCCCGAAGGAAAGGCTTCCTTTCTCAGCTGTGTACTCCCACAAACGGGGAAAGTATTGTCATCTGCGCATCTCAGATATTTGATACGACCAAAACTCCGGAAAAGAAAGAAAATCCACGCTGATATGTCATAGCGAATATAGTTGGCTGTATCATCCTGTCTAACTGCAAGAATTTTTACTTGATAGATGCCATCCATCGGGACCTTAGGTACCATGTACTTGTCCCAACAAACGGCTCATGATCCCTAACAATTGGCTTTAAAAGGAGTCCCGAGGAATTTTTCCCCGGGACTCTTTTTGGTTTATTTTCTTTTTCAGACCGCTGCTGCTTTTCAAGCGGCCTGGATGTTCATCCGATCCGCATATTTTGTCGCAGCTCTGCTCTTTCATGTAAACGCCCGAATGTTGCTCTCGTCCCAGGAGCGCCACACTTCATCTGTCTTTTGGCTCTGGAGATCTCGGGCGTTTTCATATACCTCCTGAGAGACGGATGCTCCGTCCACCAAGAACGTATCAAACCCAAACTGGCTTCCCTGTGCGCAGATGTGCTTGTCTACTTCCATGCCTATTTCGGTAAAACGAACGGAGGCAACTCCTTCCTCATTTCCGGTTGGAGAGGAATATATAAAGGTACCATCGGTTTTCAAGTACCAGAAGGTACGCCAGCTGCTGGGATAACCGTACATCTCGCCTCCCGCCTGATGGAGTACCAGATAACCCCCCATATCGTTGGCCACATCGGAGATCTGAAGAACCACCTCTACCGCTCCATCGCCGTCCAGGTCCAGCACCGCGAACTCGTCGATAATGGCGTAATCACTATGGGGGCTAAACAGGGCCGGAACCTGAGATATGACCTTGGATTCCGGCGTCTTGGCCCCCTCCGACCAGTAAAGGAAGGAGGCATTGCCCAGCAAAACATCTCTGACTTCCGAGGGAGCGAAGGAACTATATGGGATGGAGATTCCAGAGGCCATCCAGGCATCGCCCATCTTCACAGCCTCCTGGCCGTTCTCCGGCACAGAAATATGCTCCACTGTCTCCAGATAGTCCTCCGCCGCTGGATTAAACCGGTATTTGTTCCACTCGGTCTGGTCGGCGCCGCTGGAGCCGCAGTGATAAAGATAGCCGTCCTCCCCCAGTACATAGAGGTTCCGCTCCCATCCCTCTACTGCCAGAACGGGCTGTCCCTCCACCAGAGTATAGATGGCGAACACATAACCCTGATTCAGATTCCAGATATCATTTCCCAGCCAGCCCAGCAGCAGCTCCGACAGCCCGTCGCCATCCAGATCCATCTCGGCATACCCCGTCCGATTCAGCAGACTGCCTGTATCCGTCCACGCCCAGTAGGGGTTGGTCAGAATCACAGGCAGGTCCGGATAATTGTCTGGCTGACGTTGGGATAGGGCCTCTTGATAGCGGGCCAGAAGGGCCGTATAGGGGGCGCTGACGGCCGTCTCCGGTTCAACCGCAGAGGAAGAAAATACAGAAGATTCCGGCGTGCCTGCCAGATCCAGCACTCCGCAGGCGCAGCAGGTCAGCAGCAGCCCCAGAGCCAGTGCCCCGCACAAAGCCCCCTTGGAGGGCTTATGATAGCCTAGAATTCCCTGGAGTCTGGCCTTCAGTTGCCGCTTTTCCTCGCACAGGGTAGTGGCCGTAATTCCGGTAGGCAGCCTGCGCCCGGCGGCCAGGGCCAGCAGCAGCTCACCGTAGCCGATCCGTTCCTAGGCGGCCAGCACCGCCTGGTCACAGGACAACTCACAGTCCAGTGCGATCCTCCGCCCCAGCCAGTGGACCAGGGGATTGAACCAGTGGAGGGCGGTCACCAGAACGACCAGCCATTTATAGAGAACATCCCACCGCTTATAGTGAGTCAGCTCGTGGCTTAGGACCGCAGAAAGGTCCTTGTCCTGAAGGACGGGGCCGCTCTTGGGCAGGACCACCACCGGCCGCAGAAAACCCATGAGCATGGGGATGTCCACCTGGCTGCTGACAGCCAGTTTCACACGGCGTCCCGTCCTCAGAGGCTCAAACAGGTCCAGGGTCTCTACCGGAGGAGGACACAGTGTCCGGCGGACTTTCCGGGCAAACCAGAGATAGGACACCAGATGCCTGAGGAAAAAGCCCGCTGTCCCCACGGTCCACAAAAGAAATAGCCCATCTGCAAGAGTGAGAGCCGGAACATAGGATCTGGGGAGCGGATCGGACGGTATCTCCGGAAGGCCAGACGGCGCGTCAAGCCCAGCGGAAGAAAATTCCGGCTCATTTTGTTGGGTAGAAAGCGGAAGCGTAACCTCCTGCCGGGTATCCTCCCCAGCGGACGGAGCAACCTGAGGCAGCTGTACCCCGTAGCCCAGAGGAACCACCAGCCGGAGCAGCACCAGCAGCCAGGCATAGTACCAAAAGGCTCTGGGCAGCCGCTCGCCCAATATCCTGCGGACCGCCAGCAGCAGCAAAGCCAGAATACTGCCGGACAGCGATAGGGCAAGCAGGGTGAGCAGAAACTCCTTCATTTTGCCTCCTTTCCATGCAGCATGGCAGACAGCTCGGCGATGTCCGCCTCAGTGAGCTGCCCATCAGACAGCAGAGAGGCCACCAGCTTTTTGGCGCTCCCCTCAAATACTTTTCCTACCAGCCGCCGGGCAGACCACCGGCTGTATTCTCCCTGGGTGAGCACCG
The DNA here is from genome assembly GCA_048215895.1 of Eubacteriales bacterium. GTDB lineage: Bacteria > Bacillota > Clostridia > Oscillospirales > Oscillospiraceae > Lawsonibacter. Next base: position 1,135 of record DBFWXD010000226.1, on the reverse strand, counting down.
CCCGGTACATTCCTCGGCGCTCCAGCGTCACTGCACCCTTCTCACACAATCGCCGCAGCAGGGTTTTTACTGTGGAGTCTTCCCAGCCGCACTTGTCCGCCAGGGCCCGCCGGATCTCGATGAGCGGGACCGGCTGCGGTGTGCTCCAAAGCACCTGCATCACCTCCAGCTCCGCGTCCTGAATTTTTTCCGCACTCTTACACATGGCTGCCTCCTAAAAGTTTACTGTTGTAGCCTATATAAAGTTTACAGCGGTAGACTTTAGTTGTCAAGGGATTTGTGAAAAAAGACTGTGATAGAAATTTTGCTTTTACAGCACCAGCACATATTTGTTGACACATGTAGACCGCCATGATATAATATGTCTACAACAATAAACAGAAAGGAGGGAAGCAAATGGCAGAGAAGCGAATCAGCCTCACCCAGGCGGAGTGGAGCGTGATGGATTGTCTGTGGGATGCAGGCCCCCTTACCGGACGGGAGGTTGTCCAGCGTATGGAACAAAGCTGTGGTTGGAGCCGGAGCACCACCCTCACCCTATTAACCCGCTTGGAACACAAGGGGGCATTAGAGAGCTTACCGGCAGAGAAAGGTCCCAAAGTGTTCTCTCCCCTTCTGAAGCGGGAGGATGCCGCTTTGGAGGAGACAAAGGATTTTCTTAACCGAGTGTATCAGGGGAGTTTAAGTCTGATGGTCAGCGCACTGACGCAAAAGCAGGCATTGTCCCGTGAGGAACTGGACGAGCTCTATGAGCTGCTGAAAGGATTGGAGGAGGAGAACCATGCTTAAATGGGCCATGACCTCCAGCGTGCTGATTTTGGTGGTGCTGGTTCTGCGCCGCCTGCTGTCAGGCAAAATCAGTCTGCGGCTCCAGTACGGGCTGTGGGCTCTGGTTCTGGTGAGGCTGCTTGTGCCGATAAGCTTCGGTGCCACGGCGATGAGTGTATTAAATCTCGTCGAGCATGCAAATATTTCTAACCCCGTGGTGGGATATGTGGGCGGCCATACGATCCAGTTATCCATCAGTGAGCCTGACCCCACCCTCCCACTGGAAGAGCAGCAGAAGCAGTATGAGCAGAATCTGGAGCAATGGCAGGCAGAAATGGATGCCGACCAGGCCGAACATGGAACTCCC
>DBFWXD010000225.1:0-1966 GCA_048215895.1 Eubacteriales bacterium | reverse complement strand
GTACTTCATACAGCCACCTCAAATATTTTTGGAATCCAGATCCCGCAGAAGGTTTTCCTGTGCGATCCGTCTGGCTTCCCGGTGCATTCGGGATACTTTTTCGTCATACGCTGCGACGTTTTCTCCATACGCGTCCCAGATGGCCCGGGCGGCCAGCTCCAGCATCTCAACGACACGGTCTTTGTAGGGGCCGGCCTTTTGGACAGACTGCGCCCGCAGCTCCCAAAGCTCCATCAGGCGGTCATATTCTGTTTCCGTAATCATTTCATAGCCGTAGGCATTCTGAATATCCACCTGGGAGTCATACTCCTCCAGGGGGCGGAATATATCTTCTCAGTTGGCTTTGGCCTTGCTGCAGGTACGCAGTTTGGCTTTCCGGTAGCGCGAAACAGCATCCTGAATGCTGTCCTGTGCCGTCTGAATATCCTTTTTCAGCGCTTCAATCGCTCTGCGCTCGACCTTGGCTTCCGGCGTCTCGTTTCGTGCCCAAAGGTCAAGGATTTCATCCGCGGTTGTCAGGCTCATGCTGTCCCTTCTTTCTGTCCGCCGCAAGCCTGCATTCTGCGAAGCTCGGCCTCTAATTCGCGCTTTGGTGTATAACGGTGCAGGTTTTCGTTGACATACCTTGTCGTGTGATACATCAGTATGCCGCACAACTGCCCCATCAGGCGGCCGGCATCATTGTCCTGACGCAGTGTTTTGAAGGTGCCGATCGTGCAGCGGTTGGTACCAGAATCATCAAAGTTGCCTTCAATGGCTAGGTCAACAAAAATACCCTCGCATCCGTAGCTGATATTAGCGATTGCGGAAAACTGATAGTTGGTCAGATAGCTGTCCATATCCGAAGACAGCGGCTCCTGCTCGGTTGGAAGGTAGTAGTCCAAAATGGGCTCAATTTCCCGCAGATCGCCGCAGGCTCTGGCCCGCTCCAGCACAGCGTACAGCAGTGCGCTCTTTCGGTCCCGCCGCGGGGCGGTATAGGGCTCCTCGGCGTGGCACCGGCTGATCCAATCCTCAACCACGCCCTGGTCTTCCGCATGGAACAGCTTGAGGAACTGAGCGTTCTTCGCGCCAAGGGTGAGGTCGTCCTGTTCCATGTACCAATAGGCACGCATTGATAGAGACGTGCGGTACGCACCGCCGTCGAAACGTTGATCAAACGGACGGCAGGACTCCATCTGGTGGTAGATCTGCTCCAAAAGGGCATCCCCGGTAAGCTCGCCTGGGATATTAAACTTTTTCCCGAGTTGTCCGCCGCAGTGCAGGCACACGCCGGTCAGATAGAGGGCCCTGGCCGCTTCCGGCTGATCCAGACAGGTATATTCCAGATTCCAGCCCGCGGGGATAAAGTTTTCCTCATAGTGCTCTTTACTTTTTTGTGTGTCTCTTGTCCGTGCGCCAACGCAGGCGCAGATTTTTTTCTCATTCATGTTCATGCTCCTTCAGCAGTCCGTCTTTCCGCAAAAGAGCTTCAACCGCCCGAGGTGATTTGAATTTTTCCAGGTTGTAGTTTCTCACCCAGTTTTGTGGAACGGGCGTATTGAAATCCAGGCTGCGGAAACAGGTCTTTTCAAATACCTTGATTTTGCGGCCATTCGTAAAAATGGCGATTTTGCAGGGGGTGTCATACATTCCGGGGATAACCGCGTTCAGGATCTTATCAAGCCTCATACGCGGCTGGCCCCCTGAATCACTGTGCTGTCTGCTCATTGGCTGGTCTTACGCTCCATGCCGAACGCCTTCGCCGGGAAAACGGTCGCTTGATTATAGACATAGAAAAAATAGGGGGCTAATCCGTCGTCGATCTCAATGAGCTCCCCGTTCTGTACCGGGACGCCGTTCAGGATCTCATCCACCGTCTGCTCCTGGGCCGCGGTATAGAATTGCTCCGCGGTCAAGCCAAGGGAGATCTCCTGCCTCACCTGGTAGCGGTGGCTCATGGGGAAATACCAGCCCACCTTTGCCG
>DBFWXD010000224.1:0-2724 GCA_048215895.1 Eubacteriales bacterium | reverse complement strand
GGATAGTAATCATCCTGATACATCTCGTCCAGCAGTTTGTAATCGGGATCAAAGGTTTTCATTTTGTGTCTTCCTTTCTTCGTAGTTCACAGTTCAGGCACTTGCCTTCTTGATATTTTTTTCTCACTCACCGCCAAACCGCTCAGCAGCGTCTTTGTAAACAGTAATACTTTCTTCCACGCTCACTTTTTCGCTGCGAATACGGAAGTAGTCCCGCAGGGCGCGCCTGAGTTCTGGGTTCTCCACTTTGCGGGGCAGCAGGCTGATGAGCATTTCGTCGTAGCTCCCGTATAGCACACCGCCCCGGTTATAGGTCTGCCATGTCACCGCGGGCTTTTTGCCCTCCGGGTCTTTTGCCAGAGCAAAGAGCCACCGCTCATCCAGCTCCACATAGCGTTCAATCGTAAACCTTGTGTCATAGGTCCCATAGCTGTAATCACCCCAGAAAATCAGGGCGCGCAGCCCGTCGGGACCCGAGCGTTCAAAGGCCCAGTCCTCCGGATAGCTGCGGTAATCCAGCAGCCCCAGGGCGTTCAACAGATAGCTCGCCTTTGGAGTCCCCAAAAGGGGCGAATAGGTCTCATACACCTGCTCCTTGGGCTGGGTGAGAATCGCCTTCATAAAGACCGGGATCAGCCAGCTGCCGCCGCAGCGTTCGTTCAGCTCATCCGCCAATGCCTGCAGCCGCTCATCCGGGTTGCGGATCAGGGAGGCGGTCAGCACCACAGCGGGAATTTTCTCTTTTTCCCTGGGTGTGGCATCCCAAATGCGAAGTCCGTCCGTAATCCACCAAGAGGTGCAGTCGTCATCCGGATAAACAGGCGCGCGTTTAAGCCGGGCGAGCCGCTGGGCGTTTTCTGCCAGGAAGCGGTAGACCTCCAGCATTTTGAGCGAGGCTTTCCCCATCATCAGATGGAGACAGAAGTTCAACTGTTCGATTTCCAGGGGCTTTGTGTCCCCCTCGTCCAGCAGCCGGGAGAGGGTCTTTAAGATGGCCGGGGCGATCTGCTCCGACACGCAGTCGGAACAGGCGTCCGCCATGATATGGCTGCCCATCCATTTACCCTTGACCAGCTTGGCCCACAGTGGGGCGGCGGGGGCATACTCCAGCTGCGCCAGAGCCTTCTGAGCAGCCGTCTTGCACTTGCCCTTTTCCATATTCACAAGCTGGAGAAGCAGTTCGCCGTTGGCTTCAGCCTTGCCCAACTCCAAAATGGCCTGTTCTCGCTTGACCCCCTTGGGGGGCAGTTGTTCCATAGTCATATTGCGTTCTCCCCTTATTCCTCAAACTCGCCCTCGATCATTCCATTGAGATATTTTCCGGGGTCAGCGATAAATTCCTCCCATCTGGCTAACGGATGAAACTCCTCATGCTCGATGTCCAGATACCAGAGTTTCTTATCTCTGGGACTCCACAGCAGCAAATAGTCGCTGTAATTGTCCATTTTCGCCATAAGGGAGAGCAGCTTTTTTCGTTTCCAGGTCATCTCCTGCACATCCATGTAGGGGTAAAGCTCCGCCCATTTCACCAGCTCCCGCTCCGGAAATTCCAGGCGCAGGGGGCCGGTTTTCAAATATTCCACCAGCTTGGCAGGCAGCTTGTAAGGCATGAGCTGACGCACCTTTTCCTGTTCGTTATGCCAGCCCTCCGGCTCCAGGGCTTTTAAGTAGGCGGCCATTTCCTGATTTTTGTTCTGCACCGCCACGGTGTAGGGCCGGTCGCCGTATTTATCCGGGATGGTGATGTCGGCCCCCTGCTCCACCAGCCAGCGCACCATAGAAAAATCGTTGTGCCGTGCCGCTTCAGTGACAGGAGTCGAAGCGTAGGGAAACACCATATCTGGCTTGTGATAGTTGATGTCCGCCCCGTTTTGAATCAGATACTCCACCAGCAGCTGATTTCCATGGCTCGCCATACTGCGCAGGGCTTCACCGCCGTATTGTTTCAAATCCATGCCCATCCTTTTCAAAATGGGGAGTACATTAGGCTCATCCCGATCCACCAAGTGGAGAAACAGCCTGCATATATCCCTTTGCGTTGCGGGGATTCTGACTCCCACATCTACCAAAAAGGAAAACAGGGTTAGGTCTTGACTGCGCAGGGAACCACAAAGCAATTCTTCCGGGTTATGGGTCAAATCTGCTCCGCATTCGATCAGGAGCTGTACCATGTCCATCCGATTTTCCAGTACAGCCAATTCCAGCGGAAAGGCTTCGTCATCCCGCGGCCAATCTCCAATCATTACCTGATAGCATTGTGGCTCATTGGGAGAATGCCCTGCGTGAAGCAGGGAACGAATCGCCTCTATGTCACCACTTTTGATGGCAGCCATCATGGGAGGTACATTTGAATAGCTTACTTCACTCATCCGAGTCCTCCTTATAGTCTATTGAAAAATTTCCTGATACCTTTCTCTCAGTTCCTCCGGAGCTGCTTCCACCACTTTCTGACCACCCTTGGCGCTGGCTTTGCCCCAGATCACATAGCAGACCGTTTCCCATGCGTATTGCAGCACTTCCTCCGGGCTGGCTTCTGTTTCTTCGGCGGGTTCCTCGCCCTCGTCATCATCGTCATCCTCGTCAGAGGAAAAACCGCTTGGAACGATCTCGGACAGGTGGATTTTTGCCTCCAGCAGAGCGTCCAGGCTTTCTGCGTTTGCCATCCACGCGGCATAGTCCTTGGAATACTTCATGTTCTGCATGGACAGCACCCCACGGACAAAT
>DBFWXD010000223.1:0-3935 GCA_048215895.1 Eubacteriales bacterium | reverse complement strand
CTGCGGCCCTCCTCCGTCTCATAAATCAGGGCGTTCACCCGCCCCTCCACCTTCAGGTCGCCGCCGTCCAGGGACAGCTTTTCAATGTGCAGCCCCTCCCCCTGGATCTCCAGCTCTCCCTGGGCGGTGGTCAGCAGAATGGAGCTCTCATCAAACCGCTCCACCTCTTCCACCCCGGAAATGACCAGCTGTTCCCGCTCCTCCAGAATCACATGATGGCTCATGTCCATCCTGCCTCTGTCCGTCTCATAGTCCATTGCAAGACCCCCTTCCATTGGTCCATTTTATGGGCTTCTCCCCCCTTTTTATGCCTGGTTTCCCCTGTGGAAGATGAAGATTGTCCAATTCGCACATAGAAATGCGCCTGCCCCTGTTGTACAATGGATCAAACATTCCTGTTCGGAGGTCAAATCATGGTTGAGGCTATCTTTTTCGACATTGACGGCACGCTGGTCAGCTTTCGCACCCACCAGATCTCTGCCCGCGTGCTTTCTGCCCTTCATACCCTGCAGTCCCGGGGCATCAAGCTGTTTGTATCCACCGGCCGGCATCCCCTTATGCTGGATGCCGTACGCTCTGCGTTCCCCTTTGACGGCTATGTGACCCTCAGCGGCCAATACTGCTACTGCGGGGACAAAGTTCTGCGCAGCAACCCCATGGAGCCCGCCGCTGTGGAAGAACTGGTGGCCGCCGCCGGCTCCAATGCCTTTTCCTGCATCTTCTTAGAGGGCAAAGACATTTACATCAACTACTCCAACCAATATACCGAGCAGTTTATGGATGACCTGCATCTCCCCCTGCCTCCCACCGCCGATCCCAAGCGTGCCCTGGGGCGAGACATCTATCAGGCCATCACCTTCCTCACCAAAGAAAACGAGAGTCTTCTTCTGGACCGGGCGCCCCACCTGAAAACCACCCGGTGGCATCCCTATTTTCTGGATGTGATCCCCACCACCGGCGGAAAGGACAGGGGGATGGATGCCATATTGGAGCATTTCTCCATCCCGCTGGAGAACACCATGGCCTTCGGAGACGGGGAGAACGACCTGTCCATGCTGGTCCACGCCGGCACAGGAATTGCCATGGGCTCGGCCAGTGATTTTGTAAAGGGACAGGCCGACTATGTCACCGGCACGGTGGACGAGGAGGGCGTGGTGACCGCTCTGGAGCACTTTGGCCTGCTGCCCTGAGGCTTGTTTTTACAATATTAACAAATTAGAGTGGAATTTTCTGGGGAAACAGTGTACAATAAGATCAATCCTTCCAAACTGTTTACAGGAGGTTCCCATATGAAACTCACATTCTTCGGCGCCGCCCATGCTGTTACGGGCAGCTGTCACTGTCTGGAAGTGGGGGGCAAAAAAATCCTCATCGACTGCGGTCTGCAGCAGGGCCGGGACGAGCACGATGACAACGCCCTTGACTTTTCTCCCAGCTATATTGACTATGTCTTAGTCACCCACGCCCACATCGACCACTCTGGCCGCCTGCCTCTGCTGGTAAAAGAGGGTTTCTCCGGCCAGATCATTGCCACCCGTCTCACTGCACAGCTCATGTCCATTATGCTGCGCGACTCCGCTCACATTCAGGAGAGTGACGCCCAGTGGCAGAACCAGAAGGGAAAACGTGCCGGCCGGGAGGAGGTAGAGCCTCTGTACACCCTTGCGGATGCAGAAGCCGCTCTTCAGCTGATGCACACCTATGAGTACGGCCAGATCTTCGATCTGTGCGAGGGCGTGCAGGTCCGCTTCTGCGATGCGGGGCACCTGCTGGGCTCCTCCGCAGTGGAAATCTGGGCCACGGAAAACGGCGTGACCAAAAAGCTGGTCTTCTCCGGCGACCTGGGCAATGTGGACCAGCCCATTATCCGCAACCCCTCCTTTGTGGAGCAGGCGGACTATGTGGTCATGGAATCCACCTACGGCGACCGGAACCACGAGCCTCCCGAGAGCTATACCGAGGCTCTGGCCGCCCTCATTGACGATGTATTTTCCAAGGGGGGCAACATTGTCATCCCCTCCTTTGCCGTGGGCCGCACCCAGGAGCTTTTGTACTTCCTGCGGGAGATCAAAAATAACGGCATGGTCCGGACCGTCCCCAACTTCACCGTCTGCGTGGACAGCCCTCTGGCGGCAGAGGCCACCAAGATTTACGCCGGCGACCTCCACGGCTATCTGGACGAGGAGGCCATCGCCGTACTCCAGGGGGGCGAGGATCTGTTTACCTTCCCCGGCCTCACCCTCACCCAGTCCACCGAGGAGTCCAAGGCCCTCAACATGGACCCCACCCCCAAGATCATCATTTCCGCCTCGGGCATGTGCGATGCGGGCCGTATTCGCCACCACCTGAAGCACAACCTCTGGCGGCCGGAATGTGCGGTGGTCTTTGTGGGCTACCAGGGAGAAGGTACTCTGGGCCGCCGTCTGCTGGACGGCGCCAAATCCGTCAAACTCTTTGGGGAGGAAATTGCCGTTCGGGCCCGGATTGTCAACTTTAAGGGCCTGAGTTCCCACGCCGACCGGGATCACCTGTTGGCCTGGGTGGAGCACTTCTCCCCCAAACCTCAGCAGGTCTTTGTGGTACACGGAGATTCCGAGGTCACGGAGCTTTTTGCCTCCGACCTCAACGAGCGGGGCCTTCCCGCCCACGCCCCTCTCTATGAGGAGGTCTATGACCTGCTGGAAAATCGTATGCTTGCCAAGGGCATCGTTCTGGAGACTAAGCGCACCACCGGCGGCGCTTCCGCTCCCTCCCCCGCCTTCCTGCGGCTTCAGGACGTCTCCCGGGATCTGGCCGACCTTATTAGCCGCAGCCGCGGCCGTCCCAACAAGGATCTGGCCAAGCTGGCCGATCAGCTGCGCCAGATCATGGACAAGTGGGAGTAATTGGAGACTATTTTATGAATCAATATGACCGTAGAGACTTGAAACGCCAGGCCCGGGAAGCCATGAGACTGACCAGGCCCCGGTTTTGGGTTGTCTGCCTGATCTACTTTCTTTTAACCACTGGGGTGGAAAGCGTCATTCACCTGTTATCTTCCTACGAAGGATCCGTTTTGGCGCAGTTCAGCTTTTTCATCTTCTTCTGCACCATTCTCTATAATCTGTACTACCTGGTTATCCAGTTCGGCTATACCCTCTGGTCCCTGTGGACCTGGCGCAAGCTGAATCCCGGGGCAGGTTCCCTCTTACAGGGCTTTTCCGTCGCCGGGCGGGTCATTATCATGGAGCTGCTCATTTTCCTGCGCATATTCCTCTGGGTCGTCCTGCTTGCCATGGGACTGACCATTCTGGTTCTTTCGGTGCCCTCCGTTCCGCTCTATCTGTTGGGCATTCTTTTGCTCTATGTTGCCGTGGTGGTTATCATGCTCCGCTACGCCGCAGCGCCCTATCTGCTGGCAGATTTCCCGGATGACGGAGCAAGCGCCGCAGTGAGCCGCAGCGTGGAGATGATGCGAGGACGGAAGTGGGAGCTGTTTAAGCTTCAGTTCTCCTTCATTGGCTGGTATCTGCTGCAATTCCTGCTCTCCAGCGGGGTCTTGCTCTTCTTCCTCTATCAGAGCGGTGCGTTCGCCGCCGCCATAAGCACAGATAATCTGTGGTTCTACCAGTCCGTCATCAACAGTATCCCCGCCTTCCTTCTCTCCAATCTGATCACCCTGCCCCTTTCTCTCTGGGTTACTCCCTATGTGTCCGTGGCCCAGGCCGGGTTTTATGACACACTGTGCTGCCAACCCCGGCGCTATGATCAAATGCCTCCCCTTTAATGCAAACTGAAAAAAGCCGCAGCGTCAACTTGATATGTACCCCCTTTACTGGACACCCAGTAGAGGGGGTATTATTATGCGGTACACATATGAGTACAAAAGGAAATGTGTAGAACTGTATCGAGAAGGAAAATGGCCAGAAACGCCGGAAGGTGTTAGCGATAAATCC
>DBFWXD010000222.1:0-2146 GCA_048215895.1 Eubacteriales bacterium | reverse complement strand
CCCAGGGCAGATCCAGGTCGCTGCGGCCGAAGTGGCCGTAAGCGGCGGTCTGACGGTAGATGGGCCGGCGCAGGTCCAGGTCCCGGATGATGGCAGCGGGGCGCAGGTCAAAGACCTTCTCCACCGCCTCCTCCAGCTGGCCGTCGGAGACCGTGCCGGTGCCGAAGGTGTCCACCCGCACGGAGACGGGCCGGGCCACGCCGATGGCGTAGGCCAGCTGCACCTGGCAGCGCTTGGCCAGGCCGGCGGCCACCACATTCTTGGCCACCCAGCGGGCGGCGTAGGCCGCGGAGCGGTCTACCTTGGTGGGGTCCTTGCCGGAGAAGGCGCCGCCGCCGTGGGGGGCGCTGCCGCCGTAGGTGTCCACAATGATCTTCCGTCCGGTGAGGCCGGAGTCGCCCTGAGGGCCGCCCACCACAAAGCGGCCGGTGGGGTTCACATAGATCTTGGTGTCCTCATCCAGAAGCTCAGCGGGCAGGATGGGCTTGATGACCAGCTCGATCATGTCCTTGCGGATCTGCTCCAGCTCCACCTCGGGACCGTGCTGGGTGGAGACCACCACCGCGTCAATGCGCTTGGGAGTGTCGTCCTCGTTATACTCCACCGTAACCTGGGTCTTGCCGTCGGGCCGGAGGTAGGTCACCTGGCCCTCCTTGCGCACCTTCGTCAGCTGGATGGCCAGCTTGTGGGCCAGGGAGATGGGCAGCGGCATAAGCTCGGGGGTCTCGTCACAGGCATAGCCGAACATCATGCCCTGGTCGCCGGCGCCGTTGTCCAGTCCGTCATCCTGCTCGCCCTCCTTGGCCTCCAGGCACTTGTCCACGCCCATGGCGATGTCAGGGGACTGCTCGTCGATGGAGGTGAGCACCGCGCAGGTGTCGCAGTCAAAGCCGAACTTGGCCCGGTCATAGCCGATGTCCCGGACCACTTCCCGGGCAATCTTGGGGATGTCCACATAGCAGTTGGTGGTGATCTCGCCCATCACATGGACAAGGCCGGTGGTCACGGTGGTCTCACAGGCCACCCGGGACATGGGGTCCTTGGCCAGCATGGCGTCCAGCACCGCGTCGGAAATCTGGTCGCAGATTTTGTCGGGATGTCCCTCGGTCACCGATTCAGAAGTAAAAAGTCTCTTTGCCATAATTCCATTCCTTTCTTTTCTTGGAGGATGAAAAACGCCCCGCCTTGGCGGCGGAGCGTTCGATTCTGGTTGCACCCTCATCTTGCGATACACTACCGCCGGATTTGGCACCTTGCCGAAAAGCAGGTTGCCGTGGTTTCATAGGGCCGGTCCCTCAACCACTCTTGATAAGGCTATTGAGTTGTCCTGGACGATTATAGCAGGTTTTTGCCGTTTGTCAACAGCTTTCCTCATTTCTCTGCAAAACGCGCCGCTCCAGCTTCAGCAGCCGCTGTTTCATCGCAAGCCCGCCGGCATAGCCGGTCAGCGTTCCGTTGGCCCCTACCACCCGGTGGCAGGGCACCACAATCCACATGGGATTCTTTCCATTGGCCGCTCCCACGGCCCGCACCGCTTTCGGGCTGCCCACCATGCGGGCAATGTCTCCGTAGGTACAGGTCTGTCCGTAGGGAATGGTCTCCAACGCCGCCCAGACCTTTTTTTGAAACTCCGTCCCCCGCAGCTCATAGGGGAAGTCAAAGGTCTTCCGCTGTCCAGACCAATATTCCAGAAGCTGGCGAAACACCTCGTCGGTCAGCGGCGTACGCGCTCCCCTCTCCTTCGTAGGCTCCACCGTGCGCAGGCGCAGCAGCACCGCTCCCTCATAGTCCATACGGATGGGACCAAAGGCGCTCTCATAGATGGCAAAACCGGGCATCGTCCTCTCCCCCTCTCTCTTTTGTTCCATTATAGCGCAGCAGTCTCCAAAAATACAAGAAAAACCCGGACCCATCCATTGGGTCCGGGTTTAGGTATGTTGTTTGGATTACTGCTCCAGGCTGTGCTGCTGGACCAGGACGGGGTTGACCCCCACCTTCTTGCCGTTCTCGTAGATGTAGAAGCCGGCGCCGCTCTTGCGGCCCAGGAAGCCGGCGGTCACCATCTTCCGCAGGATCATGGAGGGGTGATACTTCTCGCCGTACTCCTTGGACAGAACGTTCATCACGTTCAGCAGGATGTCCAGAC
>DBFWXD010000221.1:0-2496 GCA_048215895.1 Eubacteriales bacterium | reverse complement strand
TTCAAGTATAATGTTTCGGACATGCTCAGGGCGTTTTTTCCGTCCAAAGGGCATTTCTATTTTCCTCCGGCCCTTCCCGCCGGGGATGATTTAAATGAGAGGACTGAACAAACTGTGAGCGAATCCAAAGAGAATAAGAGCCAGACTAAGGCTCAGCGCCACGAGAAGCGCCGTCAGGAAGAGCGGGCAAACCGCCGCTCTATGGCCCTGTACACCCTGGTGGGCGTTGTGGTCCTGGTGGTCGCCGTTGCCATGATCGTATGGAATACCGGCCTCCTCCAGCGCAACCTCACCGCCGTTGAGGTGAACGGTACCAAGTATACCGTCGCCGATGTGGATCTCTACTATAACTCCGCCTACAACTCCACGGTCAACCAGTATATCAGCCAGTACTACACCACCCCCTTCAACACCTCCTCTTCCACCAAGAGCCAGGTGTACAATGAGGAAACCGGCGAAACCTGGTATGACCACCTGATGGATCAGGCCATGACCAACCTGAAGAACGATACCGTTCTGGCCGCCAAGGCCACTGCCGAGGGCTACACCCTCTCCGAGGAGGCTCAGCAGGATCTGGACGACTTCGTCAAGCAGTTGGATACCGCCTGGCTCACCCAGTATCGCACCCGCGATGCCTACATCCGTACCAACTACGGCTCCTTTATGACCTATGACCGGCTTGTGGAGCTGGCCAGCATGCAGATCCTGGCCAGTGATTACCTGAAGACCCAGGTAACCGCCGTAACCCACAGTGATGAGGACTATGAGACCTACTACACGGAAAACGCCGACAGCCTGGACACCTATACCCTCACGCAGTTCGTCTTCCAGGCCTATGTGTCCACCACCGACGAAGAGGGCAACACCATTGAGATGACCGATGAGGAGAAGTCCGCCGCTCTGGAGCAGGCCAAGACCGAGCAGAAGGCCCTGGCTGAGGAGCTCCAGGCCAAGCTGGAGGCCGGCGAGGATGCCCAGGCCCTGGCTGAGGAATACGCCGATCAGCTGTACAGCAGCTCCATCTCCCGCAATCTGGTGGGCTCCGACCTGTCCTCCGCTTACAGCGAGTGGATGATGGACAGCAGCCGCCAGGCCGGCGATATCACCCTGGCCGAGTACGACTCCACCTCCGCCTATAACTACTATGTGGTCCGCTTTGAGGGCCGCCAGCTGGACGAGTCCCCCACTGCCGACGTGCGCCACATTCTGGTGGCCGCTGAGCAGGACGAGGACGCCACTGAGCCCACTCAGGAGCAGTACGATGCCGCTTACACCAAGGCGGAAGAGCTGCTCAACCAGTGGAAGGCCGGCGACGCCACTGAGGATTCCTTTGCCACTCTGGCTGAGGAGAACAGCGCCGACTCCAGCTCTGCCTCCAACGGCGGTCTCATCTCCAACGTCTCCGTTGACTCCGGCTATGTAGACACCTTCACCAACTGGGCTCTGGACCCCAGCCGTCAGCCTGGCGACACCGGCATTGTTCAGAACACCGGCAGCTCCACCAAGGGCTGGCACATCATGTACTACGTCAGCAGCAACGATCCCATTTGGAAGCAGACTGCCACCAGTGCGCTGCAGAACCAGGATTACGAGAACTTCATCACGGAGGCCACTGAGGGTGTTACCCTCACCCAGGGCTTCGGCATGAATTTCGTTTCCGGCAAGTAATGCTTCAAGGATAAAAAATTCCCCCGACCAACGGTCGGGGGAATTTTTTATCTTGCCAAGGCTACCAGAGCACTGGCACCAATGCGGTCAGCGCCCGCGTCTATCATGGCCTGGGCCTGTTCAAAGGTCCGGATCCCGCCGGCGGCTTTGATCCGCACATCAGGGCTGATGTGCTCTTTAAAGAGCTTCACATCCTCCACTGTGGCTCCGCCAGTGGAAAAGCCGGTGGAGGTTTTGATAAAGTCCGCTCCGGACATGGAAACCACCCGGCACACGGCCACCTTTTCCTCCTGTGTCAGCTGGCAGGCCTCCACAATTACCTTTAAAATCCGTCCCTTACAGGAGAGCTTAACCGCCTTGATCTCCTCAAGCACACCCTCCCAGTCGCCGGCTTTTGCCAATCCCAGGTTGATGACCATATCGATCTCGTCGGCACCGTTGCGAATGGCGTCCTCCGTCTCAAATACCTTCACCTCAGGAGTGGAGTAACCGTTGGGGAAGCCAATGACGGTACATACCTTCAGGCGGTTTCCCACATACTCCGCTGCCTTCTTCACATACCGGGGGGGAATGCACACCGAGGCAGTGCCAAACTCCAAGCCCTCGTCACAGATTGCCTTCACCTGTTCCCAGGTGGCAGTGGGGGTCAGGATGGTATGATCCACCCGGCTGAGAATTTCTTGCTTGTTCATAGTCGCAGTCCTTCCTCCCTGCCGGAAAATGGCTCCGGCTGTGTTTCTATGCTCTTTATTCTACTCCAGTGTAGCCACTTTTGTCCAGCATCAATCTGGAGTATCCCAAAAAATTGAAATATTTGAGGAAAAATAC
>DBFWXD010000220.1:0-6257 GCA_048215895.1 Eubacteriales bacterium | reverse complement strand
GTCTAAATACCAGGAAAAGCTTTCCCCTTCCGACCTCTTTTTGGAGTTGGAGTCCTTTTCGGAAGGCCGTTCCACCCACGCGTGGAAGTGTTTTGGCGCCCATCCTGCCAAGGCTCCCGACGGGACTGAGGGATATCTCTTCCGTGTCTGGGCTCCCAACGCCCCCAAGGTAACGGTCATCGGCGATTTCAACGGCTGGGACCTGGAGGCCACCCCCATGGAGCGGGTGGAAGGGGGCATTTGGGAGGCTTTTGTCCCCGGGATCAAGCGCTATGACGCCTATCAGTACGCCATACATAAAGAGGACGGCACCTTCGTGGGCAAGGCCGATCCCTACGGCTTCCATGCCGCCACCCGTCCCGACGTGTCCACCAAAATCTACGATCTGGACACCGGCTATCAGTGGGGCGATCAGGACTGGATGGATTACCGCTCCAAAAATCCGCCCTACCGCCGTCCGATGAATATTTATGAGTGCCACCTGGGCTCCTGGCGGCGCACCGGAGAGGGGGAGTTCCTCAGCTATCGGGACATCACCTCCTATCTGGTGCCCTACGTCAAGGAGATGGGCTTCACCCATGTGGAGCTGCTCCCTGTCACCGAGCACCCCCTGGATGCCTCCTGGGGCTATCAGTGCACCGGTTATTTCGCCGCCACCAGCCGCTTCGGCATTCCCGATGACCTGAAGTACATGATCGACCAGCTCCATCAGGCGGGCATCGGCGTCATCATGGACTGGGTCCCCGCCCATTTCCCCCGGGATGCCTTTGGTCTTTACCACTTTGACGGCACCCCCACCTACGAATACGCCGACCCCCGCAAGGGCGAGCACCCCGACTGGGGCACCCAGGTCTTTGACTTCGGCCGCAACGAGGTGCGCTCCTTCCTGTTCTCCTCGGCCATGTTCTGGCTGGAGGAGTACCACATGGACGGTCTGCGGGTGGACGCGGTGTCCTCCATGCTCTACCTGGACTATGGCCGGCAGGACGGGGAGTGGATGCCCAACGTCAACGGCGGCAAGGAAAATCTGGAGGCCATCGAGTTCTTCCAGAAGCTGAACACCGCCATCTTCGCCGCCCATCCCGATGTGCTGATGGTGGCCGAGGAATCCACTGCCTGGCCCAAGGTGACCTACCCTGTGGATCAGGGCGGTCTGGGCTTCAACTTCAAGTGGAACATGGGCTGGATGAACGACATCTGCCACTACATCAAGCTGGACCCCTATTTCCGGCAGTTTAACCACCGGGACATCACCTTCTCCCTGATGTATGCCTTCTCGGAGAACTACATTCTGCCCCTGTCCCACGACGAAGTGGTCCATATGAAGGGCTCCTTCTTCGGAAAGATGCCCGGGGACAACCCCATGAAGTTTGCCGGTGTCCGGGCCTTCTACGCCTATATGATGACCCATCCGGGCAAAAAGCTCACCTTCATGGGCGCGGAGCTGGGCCAGTGGAACGAGTGGCACTACGAATACTCTCTGGACTGGCACCTGCTGCAGTATGCGCCCCACCGCCAGACCCAGGAATTCTTCAAGGCCATGAACAACTTCTACCTGGAGCAGCCCCCTCTCTGGGAGCAGGACGACTCCTGGCAGGGCTTCCAGTGGCTGTGTGCCGATGATAACCAGGCCAATACCGTGGCCTTCCTGCGCTGGGACCGGAAGGGCCAGCCTCTCATCGTGCTGTGCAACTTCTCCCCCGAGCACCGCAACGGCTACCGGGTGGGCGCTCCTTTTGCGGGCACCTGGGCCGTGGCCTTCAACACCGACGATGCGGTCTTCGGCGGCAACGGCTTTGGGGACAAGGCCCCTCTGAAGACAGAGAAAATCCCCTATCACGACCAGCAGCAGTCCTTTGTGGTGGATCTGCCCCCCATGTCCACGGTCATCTACCGCTGCACCCGGAAAAACCCCGTGCGCAAGCCCAAGGATGACGCGGGCAAGGCCAAGAAGGCTCCGGCCAAAAAGGCCGCTGGGAAAAAGGCTCCGGCCAAGAAGAGCGAGACGACTGCTCTCGTCAAGGAAAAGACCGGACGCTCCCTGGTCAAGGCCGACGCCCCCAAGACGCCTGCCGTGCGCAAAAAGCCTCAGGTCCCGGCCAAAAAAGCCGAGACGAACTAAAGGGATATCTCGGGACGCAAGTCCCGGTTCCATAATAATCGCGTTTTCCCGCCCCCGTTGAACTAGACAAGAGGTGAAGTAACATGAAAAAAGAAGTTGTGGCCATGTTGCTGGCCGGTGGACAGGGCAGCCGTCTGTATGCCCTCACCAGTCATGTGGCCAAACCCGCCGTCCCCTTCGGCGGAAAGTATCGTATCATTGATTTCCCCCTCTCCAACTGCGTCAATTCCGGCATCGACACCGTAGGCGTCCTCACCCAGTACCGTCCCCTGGAGCTGAACAGCTACCTGGGCAACGGCCAGCCCTGGGACCTGGACCGCTCCGACGGCGGCGTACATATTCTGCCCCCCTATCAGCGGGAGGGCGATCAGGGTACCTGGTACAAGGGAACCGCAAACGCGATTTATCAGAACATCGGTTTTTTGGATCTCTACGATCCTGAGTATGTGGTAGTCCTGTCCGGCGACCACATCTATAAGATGGACTACTCCGAGATGGTGGCCCAGCACAAGAAGACCGAGGCCGCCTGTACCATCTCCGTTCTGGAGGTCACTCTGGAAGAGGCCAAGCGCTTTGGCATCATGAATGCCAACCCCGACGGCCAGGTCTATGAGTTCGAGGAGAAGCCCCAGCACCCCAAGAGCACCCTGGCCTCCATGGGTATCTATGTCTTCACCTGGTCTAAGCTTCGCCAGTACCTCATCGACGATGAGGCCGACCCCAACTCCTCCAACGACTTCGGCAAGAACATCATCCCCAACATGCTTGCCGCCGGCGAGAAGCTCATGACCTTCCGCTTCTCCGGCTACTGGAAGGACGTGGGCACCATCGATTCTCTCTGGGATGCCAACATGGACATGCTGGCCCCCAACAGCAGCATCGACCTCTACTCCACCGAGTGGCCCATTTACGCCCGTACTCCCATCAAGCCTCCCCATGTGACCGGACCCAACGCCCACATCTCCCACTCTCTGGTCACCGGCGGCTGCAAGGTGGACGGCAAGGTGGAAAACTCCGTCCTCTTCCACTCCGTGGTGGTAGAGGAGGGGGCTGAGGTGGAGTACTCCATCCTCATGCCCGGCACCGTAGTCAAGGCCGGTGCCAAGGTCTCCTATGCCATCGTGGCGGAAAACGCCGTGGTGGAGGCGGGGGCCACCGTGGGCGCGCCCCCCAGCGATGACCCCAAGTGGGGCATTGCTGTGGTGGCCAGCGGCGTCACCGTGGGCGAGAAGGCCACGGTGTCTCCCAGCGCCATGATTCGTGAAGATGTGAAAGGAGGTGAGCAGGCATGAATGACCTGCACGGCATTCTCTTTGCCTATCGCTCCAACTCCAATTTGGGTGAGCTGACCCGTCCCCGCAACACCTGCTCTCTGCCCTTCGGCGGGCGGTATCGTCTGGTGGACTTCATGCTCTCCAACTATATCAACGCCGGCATCACCGACGTGGGCATCATTGTCCACGAGAGCTATCAGTCCCTTCTGGACCACCTGGGTTCCGGCAAGGACTGGGAGCTGAGCCGCAAGCACGGCGGTCTGCGCATTCTGCCCCCCTTCGGCTATGAAGGCAAGGGCGGCGGCGAGTACCGGGGCAATATGGAGGCCCTGTCCGGGGTTTACTCCTATCTGCAGAACATCCGCCAGGACTATGTGATCCTGGGCTGGGGCGACGTGGCTGTCAATCTGCCCGTGGCCGACATTTATCAGCAGCACCTGGACACCGGCGCAGACATCACCATGGTCTGCACCACCCACTACTGCAGCACTCCCGGCAACTGTGAGTACGTCACCCTCAGCGACAACGGTCAGGTAAACGATCTGGCCATTCACCCCGCTACCGCCTCCGGGCTGGAGTCTCTGGAGCTGTACGTCATGTCCAAGCAGCTGCTTCTGGACGTGGTGGAATATTGCTCCACCCACAACATTTACCACTTCAGCCGGGGCGTGCTCCAGCCCCGCCTGCACACCATGAAGATCATCCCCTACGTCCACAAGGGATATGTGGCCCGCTTCCCCTCTGTCAGCGGCTACTTCAACGACTCCATGGATCTGCTGGACGAAAAGGTTCGGGACGATCTCTTTAACCCCGACCGTCCCATCCGCACCAAGGACCAGTCCAACCCCTCCACCTACTACGGCCCCGGCTCCGTCTGCAAGCACTCTCTGGTTGCCGACGGCTGCTTCATCGAGGGCGAGGTGGAAAACTCCATCCTGTCCCGCGGCGTGATTGTGGAGAAGGGTGCCAAGGTGTCCAACAGCGTGCTCATGCAGGGCACGGTGATCAAGGCGGGAGCCTCTCTGTCCTATGTCATCACAGACAAGAATGTGAAGGTAAATGAGGACCGTATGCTCATGGGCCACAGCACCTACCCCCTGGCCATCTCCAAAAACTCCATCGTCTGATCGATCCCCACAGACGCCTTCCCTTCCGGGGAGGCGTCTGTCCCCACATTGAATTGTCTTGGAAAAGAGGTACACTATGAAAATTTTATTCGCTTCTTCCGAGGTAGCCCCTTTCATTAAAACCGGCGGTCTGGCCGATGTGGCCGGCTCCCTGCCCCAGGCCCTGGCCGCGGCAGGGCACGAGGTCAAGGTCATCCTGCCCCTCTATGAGGGAATTGGTCAGGAGTGGCGGGAGCAGATGACCTTCCTGCAATACTTCAACGTCACGCTGGCCTGGCGGCAGGTCTACTGCGGCATCTTCCAGCTGGAGCGTGACGGGGTTACCTATTGGTTCGTGGACAACGAATACTACTTCAAGCGCTGGCAGATTTACGGCCACTTTGACGACTGTGAGCGCTTCGCCTACTTCTCCCGGGCCATCATCGAGACTCCCGGCCACCTGAACTGGGCTCCGGACATCATCCACTGCAACGACTGGCAGACCGCTCTGGTCCCCGTCTACCTGCTGGAGGAGAAGTACCGCATTCCTCAGCTGGCCGGTGCCAAGAGCGTGTTCACCATCCACAATATCGAGTATCAGGGCCGCTACGGCGACCAGGTGCTCCAGGATGTCATCGGCCTGGACAAGAGCTACTTCAACGAGGGTATGCTGGCCTATCACCGGGACGTGAACCTGATGAAGGGCGCCATTATGGCCTCCAACTTCGTCACCACCGTCTCCCCCACCTACGCTCAGGAGCTGCGCACCCCCTTCTACGCCCACGGGCTGGACGGAGTCATCAACCAGCAGAGCTTTAAGCTGGAGGGCATCCTCAACGGCATTGACACCGCCCTGTACGATCCGGCCACCAACCCCAGCCTGGCCGCTAACTTCTCCGTCAAGGCGCTGGTCAAGGGGAAGGCCGTCTGCAAGCAAGCCCTGCAGCAGGCAGTGGGCCTGCAGGAAAATCCCGATGTACCCATCATCGCCTGTGTCTCCCGTCTGGTGGGACACAAGGGCTTCTCCCTGGTCACCGACGCCCTCCACGATATCATGGGCATGGATGTGCAGATGGTGGTGCTGGGCACCGGCGACTGGCAGTATGAGGAGGCCTTCCGCCACGCCCAGAGCCAGTATCCCGGCCGCTTTGCCGCCCAGCTGACCTATTCCGCTCCTCTGTCCAACATGATCTACGCCGGCGCAGACATGTTCCTCATGCCCTCCGTCTCCGAGCCCTGCGGTCTCTCCCAGATGATCGCCATGCGCTTTGGCACCATCCCCGTGGTGCGGGAGACCGGCGGCCTGAAGGACACCGTCACCCCCTACAACAAGTTCGAGGGCACCGGCCGCGGCTTCACCTTCGCCAACATCAGCGCCGGGGATATGACCTGGGTGCTGCGGGAGGCTGTGGACCTCTTCTACAACAACAAAAAGGCCTGGCGCGGCCTGCAAAAGGAGAGCATGACCGCCGACTTCTCCTGGGACAACTCCGC
Organism: Eubacteriales bacterium; assembly: GCA_048215895.1. Taxonomy (GTDB): domain Bacteria; phylum Bacillota; class Clostridia; order Oscillospirales; family Oscillospiraceae; genus Lawsonibacter. Next base: position 261 of record DBFWXD010000220.1, on the reverse strand, counting down.
CAAGCAGTATCTGGATATCTATCAGCGCATCCTGGGCTGAGCAGCGCCGCATCCCGCTGTTTTGGGAAACACTTTTTCAATCGGACGGGCGGCCTCCGTCATAAAGGACGGAGGCCGCTTTTTGATATGTACCCAGAATTCTGGACACATAAAAAATTGAATTAGGTGCACATGGATGCCTCTCTGAATTTTGTAGGAGGCATCCATTTTGTTTTCTCTTGGATTCTTTCGTTGTTGTAGTAATTTATGTAGCCGTCAACA
>DBFWXD010000022.1:0-2657 GCA_048215895.1 Eubacteriales bacterium | reverse complement strand
CACAGAAGGAACTGAACTGATATGAAAAAATCGGATTGTTGCCATCAGCCGGGAGTTTGGCAGTGACGGACACACCATTGGGAAAAAGGTCGTGGAAAAGCTCGGTATCTGTTGCTATGACGCGGAGTTGATCCATTAAGTTGGCTAGTAAAAGTGGACTTACGCAAAGCTGTATCAAGCAAGGTGGGGAGTGTACCCCCAACGATTCTCGTCATTTGCCTCTTCAACCATTTACATGGACTCACCAACAAAGATATCAACAGCTTTTTATGTTTTTTATGAAATGAATTTATCACACTGTTATCAAAGATGTAACCGGCATCCCACCTAATAAAATAATCTGGTCTGTAAATTCACACAAACCAAGCAGATCCGTTTGGTCAGATCAGTTGATTTTAAAATATATTCCCTTTTCAAGATAAGTGTTGCTGACGAATGCAACTAAAAATTGGGTACTAAAGATTTTTGTATTTGAGTAAAACGTCTAGCTGCTTTTCAGGCAGAAAGGCTAAAATTGCCTGACCCATGGCGGTAGCGTAGGCCGGAGCATTCATGCCTACTCGTGCCGTTACCTGAATGTCATAGGGAGATTCCTCCTTACAAATAGTGACAATCCGTTCCTGATTGAGGCAGGAGAGGTGTACCGCCAGCTTGCACCGCAGGGTCAGATTCTGCAGGGCGGGTCGAGCTGCCGTCACGATATCCTGCTGTGCCGCCACCAAGTTTCCGTAGTAGAGGAACTTCATCCCCAACCGATAACGCGCTTCCGGAAGCTTTTGGACATATCCGTTCTTCTCCAATGTGTACAGACTGCGAAATACACTGGCTTTGTCCATTCCTGACAAATGAGTTAGTTCGGCCAAGGAGAGACTGCTGGCATGACTCAGCAGGTCCAGAAGACACAGAGCGTTGTTGAGGGAACTGAGCAGGTAGCGGTCTTTTTCCATGGTGGCGCTCCTTTCGTTTCTCTATAATCAATAATATTATAGCGCTTTCTGGGCAAAACGCAAGAAGGAATACAGCCAATTGCTCAAAAAAGTAGAACTTATTTTGCGTATATTTACAAAGAGAATGGTGTTTGATACAATTTAATTACGAAATGAGCCGTTTCGCATAAAACAATAAAAGGAGAGAAGTGTTATGGGAGAAACTTTGGCAGGTAAAAAGCCCCGTAACTACGCCGTGGATTTCTGGCGGTTTTTTGCCACACTGGCTGTGTGTTGGGGGCACATGGGAAGTGTCGGGTTTCGGTTTGTTGGCGGAGTCTTTTATCCTGAGAGTACGTTGCTGACCAGCGGTCCGGTATTGGGCGTATTTCTGGTATTTACCGGCTATTTTCTAATGAAATCCTATGAGGGCAAAAAACTCAAAGGGCTGAACGAGGGCAAGACGCCCAGCCAGCTGGCGCTTACCTACCTGAAGAGCCGCTACATCGGCCTGTGGCCGGCGCTGTTGATGGGCACTCTGTTCGGTTTCATTATGAGCTTCATCGGAGCTTATACCGGCCTGTGGCACGGCAAGCTGTTCATGGTGGGCGAGGAGTTCAATGGGGTCAAGGATATTTTTGCCGCGTTGAATACCACCGCGCTGCAGTGGTTTGGTCTCGACTCCACCGGCATTCTGTCTGACACCGGCTGGGCCTTCCAGTGGAATTCCCCCCTGTGGTACATCTCGGCCATCTTTGTGGGTGGCTACTTCCTGTACTATCTGCTGTGCAAGAATGAGGATCTGACCCGAGGCCTGATCGTGCCCATTATTGTAATCGTCTGCCCCTGCGTTTGGGCGTTGAATGGCTCACTGAGCATGAATGACCGCAGCGTGCTGTTCCTGGGGATCTTTGATAATGCGCTGGCTTTCGGTACCTGGGGTACTGCGCTTGGTATTTTCCTCTATCGGCCCTATGAAAGCCTCCGGAAAATGGTAATTGGCACTAAAGGCAAGAAGTGGCTGACTGTTCTCCATGTGGTGCTGGCCGCCTGGCTGATCTACATCTGCATTGCTGGCATCGACGGGCTGTATATCGCCCAGACCGCCGACGGCGGCCGGGTCAATTCCGCGATGTATGTGGACCTGGTGGTTGCGGTGACCATGGCCTTCGCTGTGGCCAATCAGGATTACCTCACCAGCAAGGTGTTCAATAAACGCATTTTTGGAAAACTGGGTGAATTTTCCCTGTACTTTTTCATTGTTCACATCCACTGTATTAATATTGTCTGTGGCCTGGTAGGTGCGGAGAATGTGACCACCTCCGGTCAGTACTACCTGTGCCTGCTGGCTGTTATCGCTCTGTCCGCAGTGCTGGGTGTGATCATGCAGTTGATTTGTAAAAAAGGTATTACGCCTCTGCTGCACAAGCTGGATGACAGCATCCAGACCTGCATTAAGCGCGGGCAGGAAAAGGCCGCGGTGTAAAACCGCACCGGTATTTCAAACCCTTTGCTTCCCACGCTCCCAAAGGGGCGGGACGGCCCCGCCGTCCCGCCCCTTTGGCATTCTGCCACGGCATAAATAAAGGAGTCAGTATCGTGAAAATCATTACAGCACAAGAAGCCGCCGGCCTGATCGCCGATGGCTCCACGGTGGCTATTGGAGGTTTCGGCGCCTATGGCTGTCCCGATCAGCTTTTGGACGCTGTGGTCCAGCGCCACCGCACCTGC
>DBFWXD010000219.1:0-1778 GCA_048215895.1 Eubacteriales bacterium | reverse complement strand
GGGTCAGAGGGGACGTAGTCCACTCCTTCAGGCTGGGGGGCGGCATTGAGCACGGGAAGAATTTCCTGTACCGCTGCGTCCATTCCCGTTACAACCTGGCCGTAAGCCTTGAATTCAGGATCGAAAACAGAGTAAATGGTCATAAATTCACCTCAGTTCGGGGAAGTTCCCCCTAGATGCTGCAGCGCAGCTTGACAAATTGTTTCACTCACCGGGAAAAACAACTGGGCGGCAGGGCCAACCAGACAGGCGCATACCACAGTGCCCACGCCGATCACCCCGCCCAGCGCAAAGCCGATTCCGGCAAAGGCGCAGTCCACCGCCACCCGAACCGGGCCAAAGGGCTTTCTAAGCTTATCGCTCAGCACCACGGCTACCAGGTCGTTGGGGCCGGTGCCGGCCTGGGAGCGGATGACGATGGTCATGCCAAAGGCCAGAATGAGGCAGCCCATAACCAGCAGCCCCAGACGCAGGGGCAGAGGCAGCTCCGGATGGATTACAGGGCTGAGCCAGACGGTGTATACGTCGATGATGGGCCCGCCCAGGGCCATGCACAGCACCGTCCCCACGCCGATGTAGCTTCGGTCCACGGCCAGCAGGATCAGCAAAATGATCAGGGAGATCATCAGGTGGACTCTTCCGTGGGTCATGCTGGCCCACGGGGGCCAGGGGAGAGCACGGAACATGCCCTGAACAAATACGTTAAAGGGATCGGAGCCCAGGCTGGTCTGAAGAAACAGGGTGACACCCAGATGGGCAATGCACAGCCCGATCAGCAGCAGCGCCACCCGCACCGCCCACGTTCGGAAATTACGATCCTTTCTCACAGCAGCTGTGCAAAGGTGTCCTTCAAAGCGGGATAGAGTTTGCGGAACTGCTGATAACGCGCCTCATACCGCTTGGTCAATTCCGCATCCGGCTCCACCACAGCAGCCACTTCCACCAGGTCGTCTACCGCGGCCTGAACGCTCTCGTATTGTCCGCAGCCCACCATGGCCAGGATCGCGCCGCCGTAGCCGGGACCCTGCTCCGTCTTCAGCAGTTCCAGAGGAATCCCCAGTACATTGGCAAAAATGGTACGCCACAGGGGGGATTTGCTGCCGCCACCGCAGATCTTGGTTTTGGGAATGGAGATGCCAAGGGAGGTGGCAACCTCAAAGGAGTCCCGGATGGCGAAAGCGACGCCTTCCAGCACGGCCTGCACCAGATCGGAGCGGGAGGTGTCCATGGTCATGCCAATGAAGGTGCCCCGGGCATTGGTGTCGTTGATGGGACTGCGTTCGCCCATCAGATAGGGCAGGAAGTAGACGTGGTTGTTTCCCAGCTTGTCGGGGGTGATGTCTTTCTGCTCAGCCTCATAATCGGTGGTCTTTAAGATATCATCACACAGCCACTTGTTGCAAGAGGCTGCCGACAGCATACAGCCCATCAAGTGCCAGCCGCCGTCCGCGTGGGCGAAGGCGTGCAGGGCGTTGTGGGGGTCTACGCCGAATTCCTTGGAGGAGATGAAGATGGTCCCGGAGGTGCCCAGGCTGATGTTGCAGCCTCCGCTTCCCACTACGCCGGTTCCCACGGCGGCAGCGGCGTTGTCGCCGGCGCCTGCAACCACTTTGACGGTATTGGGGAGCCCCAGAGCTTGGGACAGCTCCGGCGTGACGGTTCCCACCACCTGATAGCTTTCGTACAGGCGGGGCATCTGCGCTAAGGTGACGCCGCAGATGGAGAGCATTTCCTCACTCCAGCATTTGTGCTCCACATCCAGCAGAAGCATACCGGAG
>DBFWXD010000218.1:0-2742 GCA_048215895.1 Eubacteriales bacterium | reverse complement strand
GGGATATAGGTGAAGCCGTCCCGCACATAGCAGTAGTGGGTCAGCTCAATGGTTTCACCAGTGCCGGTGACACATTCATAGCTCTCAGGGGTAAAGGTATAGGTGACATCGCCCTTGGCGATGGTGGTGGAACCGTCAGCCTTGTTCCAGGTGACGGTGTAGCCGCGGCTCTCGGCCACCTGGCGCAGGGGAACGTCGGAGAGGAAGGTGGTGGGTGTCTTGCTGGAGGACAGGCCTGTGTTGTGCATCATGGTGGTCAGCAGCTTGGCGTACAGGTTATCCGCCAGAAGCATCTCCCGCTCCGCCATATCAATGCCGAGCTGGGTTACATAGGCGTCGCCTGCGGCGCGGCTCTCGGAGTACTTGGCCAGCATGGCGGGGGCGGCATCCAGCATCTCCTGGTACATCAGCTCCTCCTGGAGCTTCCAGAAGTCCTTTACACCCTGGCTATACAGGGAGCGGTTCTGTTCAGCAATGGTGCAGATGCTCTTGAACTTCCAGAAGGCGCCGTCGGGGTTGTAGGTGTCGCCGTCCAGATGATAGGCCGGGGCGGTGTCGGTAATGCCGGAGAAGAAGGGAATGAACACGGAGTGCTCCGTGTTGCCCAGGGCCAGCCAGTCGATGGAGGAGCACTCCGCGGGCCAGTCGGGGAAGGTCTGGAGGATATGGATCTGGGAGGGGCGCTCGGTGCCGATGACGCGGTTCTCCTCATTGCCGGGTAGGGTCACGTCCAGGGGAGTGCCCTCGTACCGGTTGCGGTAGATATCCATGACGGTCAGAACGCTGACCTTCTCGTCGGGGGAGTAGAACAGAGGATAGAATTCATCGGAGTCGTACTCGCCCGCCAGGGAGGGGGCCAGGATGGTCATGCCGGCCCAGTTGCGCATGTTGTTGTAGTCCTCGCGGGTGTTGTTGGTCACCGATTTGGCCAGGTGGTACAGCTCGCCCTCCTTGACGGCCAGGCCCAGCTTGTCGATGGTGTCGAACAGACCGTCAGAGTAGATGTAGCCGTCCTCGGGAGTGGCCTTGGGGTCCACCAGCCCGATCATGTTGTGGTTGCCGAACACGGCCACCTTGTCGTCGGGCATCTTCATGGCGCAGTACTGGTGCCCGCCGTAGATCTCCACGATCCAGGCCTCGTCCTGGTCGGTGATCATGACGGTGTTGCCCTCTTCGGAGCCGTACTCGTCCACATAGCCCAGCAGCACATCCACGGCCTCCCGGGCGGTGGTGGAGACGGCGGCTACCGAGGCGGCCAGAATGGCCTCACGCAGGCCGGGCTCCACAAAGGGATCCTCGGCCTCCCAGGCCTCGCAGGTGGAGGTGGAGACGGTGGCGGTGATGCTCACACCGTACTCATTGGTGCAGGAACCGGGGTACATGCCGTCGTCGCCCCGGGTGTAGTCGGGGACATAGGTGTACTTATAGGTGGTGGCGGGCAGGGGGATCTGGAACCCGGTGGCGGTATCGGTGATGAAGCGGCCGGGCACATTTTCCACCCGGGGCTGTACCTGAAACATTTTGTTGTAGTCGCCCTGGCCCTGGTCCTCGCTGCGTGCAATGAGATAGGTCCCCTGGTCGCTGACATCCTTGCCTACGTACACGCCGGTACACGCCAGAGCGCTGGTGCTGAGGAGCATCGCGCCCGCCAGTGTGACAGATAAGACGCGAAGGGATTTTTTCATGTTTGATTACCTCACCTTTTTTTGAATTCAGCCGGCCGCGGCTTGGGACAGGTCCATGAGCCCCCCTTCTGCAAGAAAGCGTGCAGATTTTAATATGGGAAATGCTGTATCTACATTTTTGCACAATATAGACAAAATGTCAAGGAGAATCATTGGGCGATTTTACGGCTGTATGTGTGGAAAAGGAGAAAGATCAACTGCAAAGAGCCAGGAGGGACAGCGGATTTTAGCAGAAGTATAGAGAGCGTATGGTACGGTTTTTCTGGGATCAACAAAAAAGCTGCGCCCCCATGGGGGCGCAACTTTGGGACTCAGAAGCGGCTGATCTGCGCGGCGTCCATCCGCTCCAAAATGGCGGCGGCCAGCCGGGCGGCGTTCTCCACGTCGCTGTGGGCGGCGATGCCGTAGTGGGTATGGATGTAACGCACAGGGATGCCGATGACGATGACGGGCACGCCCTGGTTGGACAGATGGATGGGCGCGCCGTTGGTAGAGCCGCCGGTGCGCACGCTCTCCTGCACGGGGATGCCCAGCTCCTCCGCCAGATCCAGGGCATAGCGCTGGAAGCGGGGGTTGGTGATCATGCGGGCGTCGATGTGGCGCAGCATGGGCCCCTTGTGGATGGCGGTCTGTATCATATAGGGTTCGGCCACGGTGTCGTCGGCGGGGCAGCCTTCAAAGACGATGGCCAGGTCGGGTTTCACGGTGTTGGCGGTGACAGTGGCGCCGCGGGTACCCATCTCCTCCTGGACGGCGAACGCGCCGGTCACGTCCACATTCAGCGTCTTGTCCCGCAGATTGTCCAGGGTGCGCAGAATGGAGGCGCAGCCCAGGCGGCAGTCAAAGGCCTTGCCGATCATCAGATCGTGTTTCTCCTGGTACTCGAAGGTCACGTCGGGCACCACCGGGGCGGCCATGCGCACACGGAAGTCCCGCAGCACCTCCTCCCGGGAGGAGGCGCCGATGTCGATGCTCATGTCCTCTACGGCGGGCTGGGCCTTGCGCTCGGCCTCGCTCATGAAATGGGGGGGCTTGCTGGCGGTGACGCCGGGAATAT
>DBFWXD010000217.1:0-5818 GCA_048215895.1 Eubacteriales bacterium | reverse complement strand
CCCAAACACCGCCCCGCCGCAGATAAGGGCCAGGGTGGCAAAGTCACCCGAGCGCAGGTAGGCGATGACCAGGAAGGTCACAAAGAAGATGGCCGCGGTACCGAAGTCGCTCATCAAAGCCAGGCACCCCATACACGCCCCGGTCAGCACAATGAAAAGGCCCAGGTTCCGCTTGCGGAACAGCCGCTCCAGCGTGGCCGCCCCGGCAAAGATGTAGCAGATCTTGGCGATCTCCGAGGGCTGGAAGGACATACCCAGAATGCTGACCCAGTTGGCGGCTCCGTACTTGACCTGGCCCAGCACCAGGGAAAGCCCCAAAAGGCCCACCGCACCGGCGGCCATGAGCCAGCGGATCTTTTTCACCCGCTCCAGGTCTCGGAGGAAGACCCCCAGGATCAAAAACAGTATGATTCCCAGCACAATGGCCGCCAGCTGCTTGGGCACCGACCCCGGCGCCGAGGAGGCGGTGACCGCCAGAGACAGGGTGGACAGGAAAAAGGCGATGGTCTCCATTTCAAAGCCGGTGCGCCCCAGCGCGCCCATGCCGGTACAATAGATCCACATCACGCCCGTCAGGAACAAAAAGCAAACGGGAACCAGGAGAATGTGCTCTTCGCCCCGCAGCAGAAAATGAAAGGCCGTCAGGATCTGAAAGAACGTGAGAAGCGCCAGGGAGCCCCAGGGCGAAACGGGCTTCTCCTCCGGCTTTTCCGCTGTCTTCCGCTCGGGCGGCGGCAGCAGCACCGTCTCCACGCCCCCCAGGCTCAGCACATCTCCCAGCTTCATCGCTGCGCCCTCGGGGCCCACAGGGGTACCGTTGACGGTGGTGCCGCTTTTGGAGCCCAGGTCATATACCGTCCAGCCCTCCTCTCCCCGGATGAGGGCGGCATGCTGCCGGGAGACCACAGGGTAATTGAGCACCACGTCGTTGCTCTCTCCCCGGCCCAGCAGGTTTTCCCAGTGGCTCAGGGGCTCCCCTGCCCCGTTGGGCAGAGACAGCACCGCCCACACCTCAGGCTTTGGGGAGGCTTGAATGAGGGAACGGATCACCTTGGCCAGCATGGCAATGGCCAGCGCCGGAAACACAAAGCGCAGAATCAGGGTATACCAGGCAAAGGCCTCCGGATAGTCCAAAGGCAGCTGACGCAGGGCGTTGGCCGCGGAAATCACGGCAGATATCAATTGGGACAAGGTCTTCCCTCCTCTCTGTGTCCGGAAGGTCCCAATGGGTTTGTACCAGCATACTACATTCCTCTCAGGGATACAAGGGCGGTTTTGCACAAACTCAGCGCCAAAAAAAGGACGCGGCGGAATGCTCCGTCGCGTCCGGTGGATTTATTGCTTGTCTGGAAGCTGATTGAGTTCGGGCATAAGCTCGTCGGAAATGATGGTGAGCATCTCCTCCAGCTTCTCCACATCCTGTGCGGGAAACCGCTCTTTGATCCGGTCCATCACGGTGGACAGATAGCGGTAGCTCACATTGTAATAGTCAATATACTTCTGGGTCACCGCCAGGTGGTATTCCCGCTTGTCCTCGGGGGACTGTATCTTCTGCACATATCCCTTCTGGACAAGGCTGTTGATCTTATAGGCGGCATTGGGGGGCGAGATGTTGACAAAGCTGGAGAACTCCGCGATGGTGGGGTTGCCCAGGGCGTTGATGATCTCCATGCAGAAGGTTTCCACGGTGGTGAGGCTGGCCTCCCGATTCTGAAACCGGGAAAAAACCGCCTGGTAAAAGTGGAGCTTAAATTTGGTATACACTTGATTAAAAGCCTGATCCAGCATAGCGCTTCCTCCTGCAATTTCTTCCTTAATAATCAGTATAGCAAACTTACAGGCGGGAAGCAACCGTTACTGAATGACAAAGGTCAGCTCGCACCGGGCGGCAATCTTGCCGTCCACCTTGGCCACCGCCTTGCCATAGCCGATTGGGCCGTGCTGCTCCACCAGCTCGCAGCTGAGCTCCAGCACATCTCCGGGCAGCACCGGCTGCTTGAACCGGGCGTTCTTCACCCCGCCGAAAATTGCCAGCTTGCCCTTGTTCTCCGGCAGAGACAGGGCGGCCACCGCCCCGGTCTGGGCCAGAGCCTCCAGGATCAGCACCCCGGGCATGATGGGCTTTCCGGGGAAGTGACCCACAAAGAAGGGCTCGTTCATGGTGACACACTTGATTCCCGTGGCCTTTACCCCCGGCTCACAGTCGGTAATCTTGTCCACCAGCAAAAAGGGGGGGCGGTGAGGCAGGATGTCCATAATCTCCTGAATGTTCAGTTCCATGCTTAACCCTCCCACTTTTTAAAGACCAGGCAGGTGTTGTGGCCGCCAAAGCCCAGGGAATCGGAGATGGACACCTTGATGTCCGCCTTCCGGCCCTCATTGGGCACGATGTCCAGGTCGCAGGCGGGGTCGGGCACCTGATAGTTGATGGTGGCGGGGACAAAGCCGTCCTTCAGGGCCAGCACGGAGAACATGGCCTCCACCGCGCCGCTGGCTCCCAGCAGGTGGCCGGTCATGGACTTGGTGGAGCTGACCATCAGCTCCTTGGCGTGCTCGCCGAAGACCTGGTGGATGGCGGCGGTCTCGCCGCTGTCGTTGAGGGGAGTGGAGGTGCCGTGGGCATTCACATAGTCCACCTCATTGGGGGTCATCCCGGCATCCTCCAGGGCCTGCTGAATACAGGCGGCGCTCCAGGTGCCGTGGGGATCGGGAGCGGTGATGTGGTAGGCGTCGCAGGTGGCGCCGTAGCCCACAATCTCGCCATAGATCTTGGCGCCCCGGGCCTGGGCATGGCCCAGCTCCTCCAGCACCAGAATGGCCGCGCCCTCGCCCATGACAAAGCCGCTGCGCTGGGCGTCAAAGGGGATGGAGGCCCGCTTGGGATCGTCCGCGGTGGTCAGGGCGCTCATGGAGGTAAAGCCGCCGATGGCCAGGGGGGTGATGGAGGCCTCAGCGCCGCCGGAGAGCATCACCTCGGCGTAGCCGTCCCGGATGTGACGGAAGGCGTCGCCCACGGCGTTGCTGCCGCCGGCACAGGCGGCCACGGGGCAGATGCACATGCCGTGCAGACCCAGGCGGATGGCAATGTGGCCGGCCGCCAGGTTGGTGATGGACATGGGGATGAAGAAGGGGGACACCTTGTCAAAGCCCCGGCTGTGGCCCGCCTCACAGGAGGACTGGATGGTGGCAATGCCTCCGATGCCGCTGGAGACGGACACGCCGCACCGGGCGGTGTTCTCCTGCTCCAGGTTAAGGCCGCTGTCCTGCACCGCCTCCACCGCTGCGGTGACGGCGAACTGGGTAAAGCGGTCCATGCGCTTGGCCTCTTTCTTGTCCAGGGCCACGGTGGGGTCAAAGTTCTTGACCTCGGCGGCCAGAGAGACCTTCTGATTGCTGTGATCGTACAGGGTAATGGGAGCGATGCCGCACACGCCGTCCTTCACGGCCTGCCAGCTTTCGGGAGCGGTGTTGCCCACAGGGGTAACCGCACCGATACCGGTGATGACAACTCGTCTTTTTTCCATAATCCGCATCCTTTCTGCTCTCAAACGGCCATGCCGCCGTCCACACACAGCACCTGGCCGGTGACATAGGCGGCCTCGTCCGAGGCGAAGAAGGCCACCGCATGGGCCACATCCTCCGCCTGACCCAGGCGGGCCATGGGGATGGTGGCGAGCATAGCCTCTTTGGCCTGCTCAGAGAGTACGGCGGTCATATCCGTGTCAATAAAGCCGGGAGCCACCGCGTTGACGGTGACCTTCCGCCCGGCCAGCTCCTTGGCCAGGGACTTGGTCAGGCCGATAAGGCCCGCCTTGCTGGCGCAGTAGTTGGCCTGGCCGGGGTTGCCCCGCAGGCCCACAATGCTGCTCATGTTGATGATGCGGCCATAGCGCTGGCGCATCATGGGGCGGTAGACCGCCTTGCAGCAGCAGAAGGCGCCCTTCAGGTTGGTGTCCAGCACCGCGTCGAAGTCCTCCTCCTTCATCTGGAGGGTCAGGCCGTCCCGGGTGATACCCGCGTTGTTGACCAGGATGTCAATGCGGCCAAAGGTGTCCAGGACCTGCTTGACCATGTCCTCGCAGGCCTTCGCGTCGGCCACATTGGCCTTGATGGCCAGGGCCTTCACGCCCAGGGCCTCACAGGCTTCCACCGTCTCCTGAGCGGCCTTCTCGTTTCCGGCGTAGTTGACCGCCACGTTGGCTCCCTGGCGGGCAAACTCCAGGCAGATGGCCCGACCGATTCCACGGCTTCCGCCGGTGACCAGGGCGATTTTTCCAGTTAAGCTCATGGGGTTATTCTCCTTTCAGGGCGGCGATGGCGGCTTCCAGCTCCTGGGCCGTCTCCACCGGATAGCACTTGATGTCCTTGGCGGTCTTCTTGACAAAGCCGGACAGGGCCCGGCCGGGGCCGATCTCCACCACGGTGTCCACCCCCAGCTCATGGAGGCGGCGGATGGTGTCCTCCAGATAGACGCTGGACTGGACCTGCTGCTCCAGCAGGTTGGGGATGGTGTCCGCCTCGCCCTTGAGATCACCCAGGCAGTTGAAGAGCACGGGGATCTCCATCTCGCCAAAATTCACGCTCTGGAACTTCTCCCGCAGGGCGTCCCCGGCGGGGGCCATGAGAGAGGTGTGGAAGGGGCCGCTCACCTTCAGGGGCAGCACCCGCTTGGCGCCTGCGGCCTTGGCCAGCTCTCCGGCCTTGTCCACGGCGGCAGCGTCCCCGGAAATGACGATCTGTCCGGGGCAGTTGAAGTTGGTACACTCCACCACGCCCGCGTCAGAGGCCTGCTGGCACACGGCCTTCAGGCTCTCCCGGTCCATGCCCAGCACCGCGGCCATGCCGCAGGGGCGGCCCTGGACGGCATTTGCCATGGCCTGGCCCCGGAAGGCCACCAGGGAGATGGCGGTGGGGGCGTCAAACACCCCGGCGCACTGGAGGGCGGAGTACTCGCCCAGGCTCAGGCCAGCGGCGTACTCAGGGACAATGCCCGCATCCTTCAGCAGGGCGGTCACTCCGGCGGCAAAGGCCACCATGCAGGGCTGGGTGTAGCGGGTATCATTGAGCTGCTCCTCGGGCCCGTCAAAGCAGAGGCTTTTCAGGTCGAAGTCCACCGGGGCGCTGTCCAGCACCTGGCGGAAGGCGGGGTAAGCTTCATACAGATCCCGGCCCATGCCCACATGCTGGGAGCCCTGGCCGGCATACAAAAAGGCAAGTTTCATTGGGAAACCCTCCATTCGTTCATCAGTTCGTCCATCAGTTCCCGGACATGGACCATTTTGTTGAGCCGCCCCACATTGGAGCCGCTGAAAAAGAGGCCCTCCTCCCGGTTCCCCTTCACGGCCTCGATGAGGGCGTGGGTGATGCAGAAGGGAATCTGGGTGGGAACGCACCCCTTGATGCACCGGGAGCACTTGGTGGGCATCCGGCGAAGGTTCTGCTCCAGCCGCTCCACCAGAGGGGTGCGCACCGCCCGACCGGGCATGCCCACGGGGCTGTGGATAATAGCCAGATCCTCTTCCCTGGCCTGTAGGAGCACATCCTTATAGCCCTGGGAGGCATCGCACTCATAGGTTGCAATAAACCGGGTGGCCAGCTGCGCCCCGGCCGCTCCCAGCTGGGTGAGCCGGGCCATATCCGCTCCGGTATACACCCCTCCGGCAGCAAACACCGGAATGGGGTGGCCGTACTTTTCCTCGTAGGGCCGCACCTCGTCCAGAACGCCGGGCAGGAGTTCTTCCAAGGTAGGACAAGAGCCGGCCTTCAGCTGCTCCTCGTCAAAGCCCAGGTGGCCGCCCGCATCCTTGCCCTCCAGCAC
>DBFWXD010000216.1:0-15778 GCA_048215895.1 Eubacteriales bacterium | reverse complement strand
GACATGATGAATGAGGAGAATATGCTTTCCGTTTTAAAACGCGGGCTGCTGTTTCGTAATATGGAAGACAGCGAGATTCTGGAAGCGCTGGAAACCATCGCCTCCCACCGCAGGAGCTACCCCAAGCGCACTCTGGTGCTGCGGGACAGCGACTGCATGAACCAGGTGGGTGTGATCTTATCCGGAACGCTTCATTTATTCCACATTGACGCCAACGGAAACAGCAATCTGATGGAGGAGCTGGGCGCCGGAGAGGCCATCGGCCTGCTCAACGCCATCGGGGGATATCGCCTGCATATTTCCGCTGAGGCCACAGAGGAAACAGAGATTTTGTTTCTGAATGTCAGCCAGCTGCTGCGCACCAATGTCCTAACCGCTCCGGTTCAAATCCGCTTTTTGCAAAACCTCACCCTGGCCGTGGCCCAGAAGGCCCACCGGCTGACCCGAAAGCTGGAGGACAGCATCCGCCGCTCCACCCGGGAGCGCTTACAGGACTACCTGTCCGATCAGTTCCATAAGGCGGGCAGCCGGACCTTCTCCATCCCCCTGAACCGGCAGGATCTGGCCGACTTCCTGTTTGTGGACCGCAGCGCCATGTCCAACGAGCTTTGCAAAATGCGGGACGAAGGACTGTTAAAATTTGATAAGAGCAAATTTGAGCTTTTGATTGAGATGCCCATCACCGAGGAGGAGCGGGACCCCAACCAGTAAGCCCCTTTGCCGCCGCATATAAGATGTGCTCCGGAGACCAGCCTGAAGTCTCCGGAGCACATATTTTTGTTTCGTTGGTTGTACAACCGTGATCGTCCTTCCTTTTTGGTATGCTGATATCAGCCCTCAGGGAAAACGAAGCCCAGCCGTACAGAAATCCAATTTCTGTGCGGCGGGCAAGGAGGGTATATCATAATCACATGGGAGGACTTATACCATGAAGCAGGAAAACGACCAGCTCCATACCATATTGGACGCAGAATACGAAGTAATCGACGAGGAAAAGGACTTAAGCGGCGCAACACGGGTAGGAGCTGTGATCACCGCACTGATTTTGGCCAGTCTTGGGCTGGCAGCGCTGATCTTCCCCGCAGCGGCAGGCACCGGACTTGCCTTTTTCATGACCGCGGGGCTATTTCTTTCCGGACTATCCCAGACCATGCTCTTCTTCCAGGCCCCAAAGGAAGAGCGCAGCGGCTGGATTTTGGCAAACGGAATCCTGCTTCTGATGTTCTCCGCCGTAACCATACTGACCGCCCTGCTGAGCAAGTTCGGGGTTTTGCAGATGATCTCCTCCCTCTCCTTCCTTCTGGGCGTTCTGACCGCATCGGCGGGGTTAAACCAGATCATATCCGCCTGGTCCCAGCCATCGAAGACCCCGGGGCGCGGATGGGCCGTCACCAGCGGAGTTTTGAACCTGATTCTCAGCGTGTTCCTGTGCGTCACCCCCATCCTCAGCTGGCTGGCTCTGACCACGATGTGGGGAATCTACCTCATAGCGGCTGCCATCGCCCTGCTGTTTGCTCTCTGGTCCGCGCGGCGCAAGCGCCACGCTTCCCCCACCGTATAGGAGGCTGTTATGAAAAAACTTGGCTTTGTTCTCTTCCCGCTCCTGGCGCTGGGCGTAGGTGCCCTGTCCGGCTATCTCTCCCAGCCCGGCCTCACGGCGGTTTACCCCTATCTGGAGAAATCAGCCCTCACCCCGCCGGGGTATGTGTTTCCGGTGGTGTGGACGGTACTCTATCTTCTGATGGGGCTCAGCCTGGCGCTGGTGATCCAGCGCGGCGGCAAGGGGGTGGGCGCAGCCGCACTCTTCTGGGTCTTGCAGCTGGCGCTGAACTTCTCCTGGAGCCTGCTGTTTTTCGGCACCGGCGCATACTTTGAGGCGCTTATCTGCCTGAGTCTTCTGTGGCTTGTGCTCCTTTTGATGATCCTGGCCTTTCACTCCGTACGGCCCTTGGCCGCCTGGCTCCAGGTCCCCTATTTTCTTTGGGTCAGCTTTGCGGGTTATCTAAACCTGGTGGTTTGGCAGCTCAACCCGTGAGGCAAATAATTCCCAGCGTAAAACGTAAGGACTCTGCTCCATGCAGGACAAGATTGCCGGAGCCGCTCTGGACTTTGCTCCCAGAGCGGCCCGTTTTTTCCACAGCCTCCAGCCAAACTATGGTCCGCGTTGCGGAAACAACCGCATGTTCCCCCTTGGTATGCTATAATCCAGTTATACCCCAGCACAAGAAAGGTAGGTTTCACCATGAAACTGAACACAAATCATTCCAACCAGCGGCAGGAAAAAGCCGACCGTCTCAACCAAAAGCTAACCGACGCCATGATGGCCGCTCTGAGCGCCATCCACAGCGCCGCTTCCCCGGATTCCATGGATGTGGAAGACCTGGCCCGCCAGCGCATGGGCCAGGAGGTTCTGGGCCGCCTGATGTCTCCTCCCATCGGCTTCAGCTGGGAGCCCTTCTCTCTGGGGGATATGCCCATGGCATGGGTCCGCCCGGAGCGGGGCCACGACCGGAGCAAGGTCATCCTCTACTGCCACGGCGGCGGATATACCAGCGGAAACCTGGGCTACGCCAGAGTGCTGGCTGCCAAAATGGCCAGCGCCACAGGCTGCGAAGTTCTGGCCTTCCAGTATCGCCTGGCCCCTGAATTCCCCTACCCCGCCGCCCTGGAGGATGCACGAAATGCCTGGGAGTATCTCATGCACCAGGGCTGGGGCGCCCACAACGTGATCTTGGCGGGAGACTCCGCGGGCGGAAACCTGGCATTGGAGCTGACTCTCTCCCTGAAGGAGGAGGGGCGGTTCCTCCCCGGACGGCTGGTTCTCTTTTCTCCCTGGACGGATATGACCGCCAGCGGCGAGTCCTACCTCCAGCGGGAGGCGTTGGACCCCATGCTGACCAACCGCTACATCCAGTCGGTACGCAGTGCCTATGCCCCGGATGCCGATTATAGCCACCCCCGGTTCTCTCCCCTGTTTGCCGACCTCTCCGGCCTCCCTCCTACCCTCATCCAGGTGGGCGAGCGAGAGATCCTCTTCTCCGACTCAGCGCAGCTCCAGACTAACCTGATTGCCGCCGGAGTCCCCTGCGTATTGCAGAGCTGGCCGGACATGTGGCATGTATTCCAGATGTTTCCGGTAAAAAGTGCCGGTGAGGCCATGGCCGCCATGGCAGAGTTTTTACGGCAGTTAGGATAACAAAAAAACACAGTGCCCGCCCAGCGGCAGGCACTGTGTTTTTGTTTGTTCAGAAATAGAAGCGGCGGCGCACCTCGCGGCGCAGATTGGGACGGGTGCGGATGACCACCAGGGGCAGCATGAGCGTGATCCCCACCGCCGCGGCAATCAGGGACCACATGGGGTGATACCCGCCCAGAAAGCGATCGACTACAAATTCCACCCAGAGCAGGAAAAGTACGATACCACCCAAAATCAGCAGGCCCCGGCTGAGGAAGGAGCGCTTTCCCGCCGCCAGCCAGATGGCCAGCAAAATCACGGAAAAGCCCGCCCAGACCGGCAGCGCAATTCCATAGAGCCAAACGCTTCCGTTAGACACCGCGCCGATCAGTACCAGCAGTCCGCCCACGGCCAGCAAATCAAACAGCAGCAAAAGCGCCGAGGGCGCACGCCGCAGGAGCAGGGGCGGCACCAGCCACACCCACAAAACCGCGCAGGAACCAACCACAAAGGCCGACCAGGGGACCCCAGTCCACAAAAACAGATTCAGCAGCCCGCAGCAAACCCCGGTGCATATCGCCATGGCACTGAGCAAAATGGCCAGTTCCCGGTGGTCCACCGGCTCCACCTCCTGCCGCTCCAGGGGAAAATTGGGGATCGCCTGCGTATCCGGAGGACAGACGGGATTGATCACCGGCGTCTGGCACAGCGGGCACTGCACGGCGTCCCGGTCCAGCTCTACTCCACAGTTGACACAGTATGACACGGTGTACACTCCTTTCGGTTGGAGGTTACCTTCACATGAAGGCCTTCCCGGACCAGCGTCCGGAAGAACTCCCGCTCCACATCGCTTTCCCGCACGGTTCCCGCAAAAGTGATCTCCATAACGTCCCCAAAGCTGATGGCGGCACAGTTGACCCGAGGCGTGTAGGACTGCCCCAGCACCACCTCCATGTGGTGAATCTGGGACTTCATCTCCTCCGGCACCTGGAAGATGCCGGGGTTTGTAAAGGTGGTGGAATAGGGGCGGCTTCCGGCTATGCGGTAGCCCAGATCCATGGCAAAGTTTTTCAAAGGAGCCGGTACCAGCTGCAGGGGCAGGATGTGCTGGAGGGAGACATTTTTGGTGATCACCGCCTGCATCTCCTGCCGGGTGATGTGCAGGCGCATGTGGTGGTGAACCTGGGCAATGATCTCGTCCAGCGTATAATCTCCCAGCTCCGGGTTGATGCTGGGGCGAACGGTCAGGATAAAGTTGCGAAGGGTCGCGGAAGGAAAATAGGGCCGCAGATTGATGGGCACTGCCAAGGAAACGGGCAGCTCCCGCTTGTGTCCCTCCCGCCGCTGGCGGATCAGAATGGATTGGAGCAATATGGCGGCCAGATACTCGGTAATAGAGGCCCCGTGCTGTTTGGCCGCGGCGTGCAGTGCGCTCACCGAGACAAAGCCCATGGTCACATTGAGCGTATAGAAGGGCTCCGGCGTCCCGTTGCAGGCGTAGGCTCTGGGCTCCCGCATACTGAGGTGAACCTTGGAGTGGGCATAGCGCGCATAGGCATCTTCCCACTCCTCCGGCTGGGGCTGCTGCGTCACATCCAAAATTCCGTGGGTGTTGGGAACCTGGTGGCCCATCTCCCGCAGATACACCGCCAGCAGCGTCTTAAACAGGACCAGCGCCCCGCCTCCGTCTGCCAGGGCATGGAACACCTCCATGGAGATTCTCTTTTCATAGTAGAAAAAGCGAATGAGCGGATCGTGATTCTGAAAACGCACCGGCTGACAGGGGTTGCGGATGTCCCGCTGCAAGGTGGGCCCGGGGCCATTGTCCCGCTCAAAATAATACCAGAAAAACCCCCGGCGTATTTTGACCTGAAACCCCGGAAAACGGGGCATGGTCTTGTCAATGGCCCGCTGGAGGCATTGGGGGTCCACACGGTCCGTCATTACGGCGGAAAACCGATAGAGCGCAGAATAATTTCCGCGCTGGATGGCCGAATACATCATCGCGGCATTGTCCAGATGATACCACGGGTGCGAAGCAAAGGGTTCCACGCCGTCTCCCCTCCTGCTCAAAAAAGTCCAGAATATGGTGTACTTTCATTATAGCACAAGACCGGTTTTTTTCAATCAAGTGCGCCCGGCCGGGTATAAAAAGCACTCCCGGATCGGCAGATGAAGTGCCGCTCCGGGAGTGTTTGGTTTTCCATACGGTTTCACTCAGAGGGGGGAATGAAACCCAAATCAGAAGACACGCTCCGCCAGCAAAATGATGGCAGGCAAGGAAACGAGGGAAAACAGCGTACTGAGGCAGACGGTTTCTACTGCGTACACATAGTCCTTGCCCAACTTTTGGGCATAGACCGCCACATTGGCGCCAATGGGAGCACTGGCTGCCATCAGCAGAGCAAGCTTGATGTCTGCCGATCCCCCCGGCGCCACGGCCAAAAGCAGCAGCGTGAGCAGCGGGATGAGCAGCAGCCGCACAGCTGATACCAGATAAGTGGACGCTTTTCCAAAGAGGGAACGAAGATTGGTCTGGGCCAGATAGAATCCCAGAATGATCATGGCCACCGGGCCGTTCATGGCACTGACTGAAGCAATGCAGCTGGAGACCAATGCGGGGGGACGAAGGCCGGTCAGAAAGGCGGCCAGGCCAAGAAGAAGCGCAATCACCAGAGGATTTTTGAGAATAACCCACAAAGAGAGCTTTTCCTTCTTCCCGGAAAGGATCGGCTGGCCGTAAAACCACTGGAGAATGTTCAAAAAGGCAATCATTCCAGCCACATAGAACACACATTCCTGTCCCAATATGGCGCTGATCAGCGGTATTCCCATAAATCCGGCGTTGGAAAAGGCTCCGCCAAAATTATCAATGGGCCGCTTCCGGAACAAAAGCGCTGAGACCGCCATGGCCAACAGCAATACCAAAATTCCCCACAAAAAGGATATTCCCAGAGCTGACACCTTTTCCACCGTGCGCTCGGTAAAAAACGACTGGAGAATGGCACAGGGCAAAATCAAATAGATCAACGCATGGGCAAAGCCAACGCTTCCCTCCTTAGTCACCAGCTTGCTGCGAAACAGCCAATACCCCGCGGCCATGTACAAAAACATGGTGAGAATCTGCTGAATAATCGTAATCGCACTTTGCATGTCAAACGCTCCGACGGTTATGTTAATTGTTCCAGCACCTGCTTCAGGAAGCTCTCAAAACGGATGGAGGAGGAGATGCTGAGCTTTTCCTTGGGCGTGTGATACAGCACACGGGTGGGACCCATGGCAACTGCGTCCAAACCCGGAATTGCCTCAAAGAAAATTCCAATTTCATTGCCCGCGTGGGCCACTTCCACCTTCATCTCGCTCTGTTCCCGCTGGCGGTATACCGCAAGGACCTGTTCCCGCAGGTGCGAGTCAGGCTGGTAGAGCCAGGAGTGGTACAGGCTGTGGGTCCGAACGCTGCCGCCCAGCAGCCGCGCCAAGGTTTCATACTGGTCCAGGATGCACTGGCGGGTAGAGCGGTAGTTGCCGCGCATTTCCGTCACCAGATGGATGTTGTCCTCCTGCGTCGAAATGATTCCCAAGTTGCAGGAGCTCTCCACCGCGCCGGGGACCAGAGCATTCATGGCATAAATGCCGTTAGGAACCAGGCACAGCAAATCCAAAAAGCGGCGCAGGGATTCTTTCTCTATGGGGGCCTGCTCGCCCTTTTGCTCGGGCTGGCAGGACAGGAAGAAGTTGGGAATGGCGGAGCACTCCAGCGCTACCTCCTCCCGGAACGCCTCCACCGCGTCCTGCACAGACCGGGACATCCCCTCCGGCAGGCAAACGACCATCTCGGCCTCCCGGGGAATGGCCAGGCGCGAATTTCCTCCGTTGAACGCCGCCAGCGCAAGCTGGTCAAAGGTCCCCTCCAGTTTCCGGATCAGCCGCCCCAATAGAAGCAGCGCATTATTCCGGCCCTTGGAAATGTCATGTCCGGAATGTCCGCCTTCCAGTCCTCCCACCGTAATGCGGAACCAGTCGCCATCCGGCACGGCGGACATACGCTGGATGGGCAGATCCAGCTCAATGGCCGCGCCTCCGCTGGAGCCCGCCAGCAGCTTATCCTCGGGGCTGATATCCAAATTGATCATTCTCCGCCCGGAAAGACGGCTGAAATCCAGATGATAGGCGCCTCCCATGTCCGTCTCCTCCCGGGTCGTCAAGACGGCCTCAATGGGAGGATGGGAGTAATCGTCCGCCTCCAGCATAGCCAAAATCAGGGCAACGCCGATGCCGCAGTCGGCCCCCAGGGTGGTTCCCGCGGCGGAGGAGATCCAGTCACCCTCCACCGCCCAAGCAATGGGCTCCCGCTCAAAATCGAAGTTGGCCTCCGGCGCCTTGTCGCACACCATGTCCAAATGGGCCTGGAGAATGACGGGGGCGCTTCCCACACGGTCGGGAGAGGCGGGCTTTTTGATCACCAGGTTCCAGCTCTCGTCCTGATGGACGTCCAGCCCCAGCTCCTGCGCCCAGTGAAACAGCTTCGTGCTGAGCGCCTGCTCATTGTGGCTGCCATGGGGGATTTGGCAAATCTGATAAAAATGATACAGCGTACGGTTTTTCAACAATTCATCCATCATCGTTTTACTTCCTCCCGCTTAGAACGGTCCCCAGTTCATGACCTGGGCAAGCATCACCGCGGCAATTCCGATTGCCAGCATAATTAAGAAAATCTTAGAGACAAACTTGAACCACTGCAGATAGTTGATCTTGGTAATGCCAAGGCCAATCATCAAGGTGCCGCTGGTCACCCAGAGGATATTGGACAGACCGTCGCCCAGCTGGAAGGCCAGCACCGCCACCTGCTGGTTGATGCCCAGAATCTGGGCCAGCGGGGACATGATGGGCATGGTGGTAGCGGCCTTGGTAGAACCGGAATTGATAAAGAAGTTGAGCACGGTGTGCACCAGCACCATGGCTCCGGCGGAAATCACGGTGGGCAGATCCTGCAGCATCAGGGAGAGGTAATACACAATGCTGTCCAGAATGCCGGCGGAATTCAGAATATAAGTAATCGCCATGGCAAAGCCGATGATCAGGCAGGGAATTGCCATATCCTTGGCGCCCTTGCTGAAGGCGCTGAAGATTTTGTTCAGGCCATAGCCGTTCACCAGACCGGCCAGCAGACCAATGCACAGGAAAATGGTGGAGATTTCAGACAGATAGAATCCCTTTACCACAGCGCCCCAGATCAGGAACACCAGACCCACAATAAATACCACCCACACACGAATGTGGCCGGCCGTGACGGGAACTTCCTTGGAAACATCGCCCTTGAGCTCCTCGGGGACAATGGGGCTGAGGCTGGCAGACGGATTCTTATGGACGCGGTTGGCGTAGCGCAGCATATAAATCAGGGCCACTACGTACAAAATCAGGCTCAGGCCAATGCGAAACGCCATGCCGGAGGGGTACGGCAGACCGCAGATATCCTGTGCCACCGCAAGGTTAAAGGGGTTCAGGAAGCCGCAGCCGTAGCCGATGGCATATCCCAGCAACATGCTTCCGATGGCCGTTACGGTATCGTAGCCAAGTGACACCATCAAAACCGTGACAAACGGGGCAAACGCCATCATCTCCTGGCCCATGCCGAAGGAGGAGGAACAGAACATGAAGAAAAACATCACGCCGCCTATGATCACGCCCCGACTTCGGTCACTTCCGAATTTTTTCACCATCAGCCCCAGGGCCGACTCGATGGCACCCGTGGACGAAATCACGCCCAAGGCTCCGCCGATGAGCAGCAGGAAGGAAATGATGGACGAGGCGCTGTTCAGGCCCGCATCAAAGGACAGGAAAAAGGTAATGGGGGTTGCAGGGTTGGATTCAATCGTGTGATAAGTACCCGGAACCACCAGGGTCCGTCCGCTCTCTTCATCCACGACCCGGTCATATTCACCGGCCGGAATCACGTAGGTCAGCAGGGAAACAATCAGAACCAGCGCAAAGAGCAGCGTCAGCGGGTTCAGGTTGTTAAAAAACTTTGTGAACTTATTTTCCTTTTGTTGCATCTCCGAAATACCTCCCAGATTTGTATTCTCTCGACTCAGGCTGCTGGACAACTATTTTTGCAAATGCTATAATATTGAATAAATTATCCTTCGATCTCCCCTTTGTTTTTGTCATTTCTTTGTATGCCTCATTATAGCTTTCCACTATTATTTTGTAAATTATATAATTTATATGTTATTTATATGAAATTCATATAAATATAAAGGGGACCACTTACATGGATCTCAAGCAGTTGGAATATTTTATCGCCATTGCCGAAGAGGGAAAAATCACCCTGGCGGCACAGCGGCTGCATATCGCCCAGCCTCCGCTGAGTCAACAGCTGAAAAATTTAGAAGCAGAGCTTGGCGTCACGCTCTTCGAGCGCACCTCCCGGCGCCTTCAGATTACCGACGCCGGCCACATGTTTCTGGAGCGCGCCAAACAGATTGTGGATCTGTCCCACACTGCCAAGCAGGAAATGGACGATTACGCCAACGGATTTCAGGGTACCGTTCTGCTGGGCATCACCCCCACCGCGGTGCCTCTGGTTCTGGCGGAAAATATGAAGGAGTTTCACAAGCTCTACCAAAACATCGGGTTTGAAGTCTTTGAAGGGAACACCGATTACATCTTAAACTTAGTCCAAAAGGGAATTGTGGACATCGGCATTGTGCGCTCCCCCATTCAGCACTCTGAGCTGTATCAGATGGAGAAACCCAGCGAGCCCATGGTGGCGGCCATGACCCCGGAGCTGAACTGGTCTGAGGAAGACCACTGCACCGTGGAAGAATTGCGGGGAAAGAACCTGATTTTATACCGCCGCTATGAGTCGTTGGTATTGGATACCCTGGCGGCGCATCAGATTTCTCCCCATATCGTGGGAAAATGTGACCGCTCCTACACGGCCGTCTGCTGCGCCGAAGGGGGCCTGGGCGTTGCCATTTTGCCGGCGGGCGCCATCCGCATGGCCTCCAAACGCATGAAGTTCAAAACCATTTTAAGCGACGCCCTGTCCACCAAAACCATTGCCGTTCGCCAGCCCAACCGCCGCTTATCCAAGCCGGCCACGGCGTTTTGGGAATACTTTCTGCACTTATAGGCTTCTTCCGTACACACTCCACAGGACCGCAGAACTGTTCTGCGGTCCTGTTCGCTGCCCCAAGTCATCACCCAGCGCCGCCTTTTGCGGCAAGGCCTGCCCATCGTTTTACAATTTTCAGCTTCATTTCAGGAAATTATGATAGTATAATAGGCACAATGGGGAGGAATTTGCCTTGAAAATTTTACTGATTGAAGATGAAAAATTACTGGCCGATTCCATTGCCGTCATCCTCCGGGGAAAAGGCTTCGAGGTGGAAACCGTCTACGACGGAGAATCCGGAGCTCAGTACGCCGAGCTGGGCGTCTATGATCTGCTCATTTTGGACGTGATGATGCCGAAAATGGACGGCTACACAGTGGCCAGACAGGTCCGCTCCAAGCACCTGGGCACGCCCATTTTAATGCTTACCGCCCGCTCCAGCCTGGAGGACCGCATTACCGGTCTTAACGCCGGTGCGGACTATTATCTCACCAAGCCCTTTGATATGCGGGAGCTGCTGGCCTGCATCAACGCCCTGCTCCGCCGCCAGGGGGCCCAGGTGGATGAGGTCACCTTCGGCAACACCGCTCTGGACCTCTCCTCGGCCACGCTGATCTGTTCCACCAACCGCATCCCCCTCTCCTCCAAGGAGTTTGACATCATGCGCGCCCTGCTTCAATCCGGCGGCCGCAACCTGACCAAGGAAGTGCTCCTAGCCCGGGTGTGGGGCTACGACTCCGATGCGGTGGAAAACAATGTAGAGGTATACATCGGATTTTTGCGCAAGAAGCTGGCCAGCATCGGCTCCAACGTCCGCATTGTGGCCAGACGCAGACTGGGCTACCATCTGGAGGTGGGAGAAGATGATTCAGAAGCTGCGCTTTAAGTTTGTCCTCATCAACATGTGCATCGTAACCATCATGCTCTGTGTCATTCTGGGGCTGGTGTTCTACTTTACCCAGGCGGATCTGGAGCAGGAGAGCATCCACATGATGGAGAGCATCGCTGCCCAGCCCTTCCAGCAGGGCATTCCCGCTGAATTGGGGGAAGACGTACGTCTGCCCTTCTTTACTCTTCAGCTGGGCCCCAGAGGGGAGCTGCTCTCCACCGGAGGCGGCTACTATGACCTGTCTGACAACGACTTTTTGGATCATCTGGTTCAGCAGATCTTCTCCTCGCCCAAGCGGCTGGGCGTTTTGCCGGAGTATAACCTGCGCTACTACCGCCTGGAGGCGCCGTCCAGCCAATATCTGGTATTTGCGGACATCTCCAGCGAAATAGCCACTTTGGACGGACTGAGGACCACCTGTCTGATCATTGGCGTGCTGAGCTTTTTTGCCTTTTTGTGGGTCAGCGTTCTGCTGTCCAAATGGGCGGTCAAGCCGGTGGACCAGGCCTGGAAGCAGCAGCGGGACTTTGTGGCCGCCGCCTCCCACGAGCTGAAAACCCCGCTCACCGTCATCATGGCCAACGCGGAGCTTATGCAGGACCCGGACTACGGGGAAGAAAACCGGATCAAGTTTTTGGACAACATCCTGGTCATGTCCCGGCAGATGCGCCGCCTGGTGGAGCAGATGCTCACCCTTGCCCAGGCGGACAACGCCCAGTCCCGGGAAAGCTTTGTCCCGGTCAATCTCAGCCGCCTGGTATCCCAGTCCATTCTGACCTTCGAACCGGTATTTTATGAAAAGGGCCTGCCTCTGTCCGTTCAGACCGAGGAAAACATTCAGGTGATGGGCGAGGAGGGGCAGCTGCGCCAGCTGATCGGCATTTTGCTGGACAACGCCCAAAAATACGCCCAGCCCGGAGGCGCCACCAAGGTCAGCCTCACCAGGCGGGACAAGAAGGGGCGCTGCCTCATTACCGTGGCCAACGAGGGCGCTCCCATCCCCCCGGAGGAGCTGGAGAATATTTTCAAACGCTTCTACCGCATGGACAAGGCCCGCAGCCGGACTGGAAGCTTCGGACTGGGGCTGGCCATCGCCCAGGGAATTGTGCAGCAGCACCGGGGAAAGATCTGGGCGGAAAGCAGCGGCGGATGGAACCGCTTTTTGGTCGAACTTCCCAGTCAGATTACCAGCCGAAAAACGGCCGGAGCATAAAGTTGCTCCGGCCGGTTTTCTCGCCCGTCTTTTTCAGCGTCGTTTCAGGATTGGTGCTTATAATAGCTCCAGACACCACCGCTGCCCCGGCAGCGAACTGTGTAAGGAGGTCAAAAAGCATGATCACAGTGGAACACCTGACAAAATGCTACGGTGATTTCATGGCGGTCAAGGACCTCTCCTTTGAAATCGAGGAGGGGCATGTCTACGGCTTTTTGGGGCCAAACGGAGCCGGTAAATCCACCACCATGAACATCATGACCGGCTGTCTTTCCGCCACAGAGGGCCACGTACGCATTGACGGCCACGACATTTTCGAAGAGCCGAAAAAGGCCAAAAAGCTCATCGGCTACCTGCCCGAGCAGCCGCCGCTCTACCTCAATGAGACCCCCGTGGAATACCTGCGCTTTGTGGGGCAGGCCAAGGGGCTCAAGGGCGAGGATCTGGAACAACAGATCCGGGAGGTCATGGACCTGACGAAAATTCAGGACATGCGAAACCGCTCCATCGGGGCCCTGTCCAAGGGCTACCGCCAGCGGGTGGGCATCGCCCAGGCCCTGCTGGGCCATCCCAAGGTCATCATTCTGGACGAACCCACCGTGGGCCTGGACCCCATCCAGATCATCGAAATCCGGGATCTCATTCGCCAGCTGGGCCAGGACCACACCGTCATTTTCAGCTCTCACATCCTCTCAGAGGTCCAGACCATCTGCGACCAGATTCTGATTATCGCACATGGACAGCTTGTGGCCTTTGACCAGCCGGAAAACCTGGAAAAGCGCCTGCTCTCCCCCAACGAGATTACCCTGGCCACCGATGCCCTGCCCGATGAGGCCACTCAAATTCTTGCCACGGTGGAGCACCTGTCCCAGGTGGAGGTGGTGGGAAGCGAATCCGGCGTGACCACCCTGCGCCTGAAAACCGACACAGAGGACATCTACTCCGTATCCCGGCCGGTATTCTTTGCCTTTGCCCGGGCGGGCAAGGCCCTTTTGGAGATGTCCCTGAAAAAGGCCAATCTGGAGGACATCTTCCTGGAATTGACCGAACAACATCCGGCGGAGCAACCGGCCGGAGAACAGGAGGCGGATAAGCCGTGATCGCTGTATTCAAGCATGAGCTGAGAAGCTATTTCCATTCCCTCACCGCCTATGTTTTCGGCGCGTTTCTCCTGGCCTTTATGGGCCTGGGCGCCATGCTCTATAACATCCAGGCGGCATACAGCAACTTTGAATATGTCCTGAGCTTCGGCAGTCTCGTCATGGTGGTCATTGTCCCCATCCTCACCATGCGGGTGCTGGCGGAGGAGCGCAAGCAAAAAACCGACCAGCTGCTCTACTCCCTGCCCATTACCACCCTGGAGATTATCCTGGGCAAGTACCTGGCCATGCTGGTGCTGTTTCTCATCCCCATGGGCATCATTTCCCTCTACCCGCTGATCTTCTCTCAGTTCGGCGATGTGTATCTGCCCACCTCCTACGGCTCCATCCTGGCCTTCTTCATTATGGGCTCCGCCCTCATCGCCCTGGGCATGTTCATTTCCTCTCTCACTGATAACCAGGGTCTGGCCGCTGGCGTCGGCATTGCCATTATTCTCTTCAACTATTACAGCGTCAGCCTCTCCGAGCAGGTCTCCTCCACCGCCATCGGCTCGGTGATTGCCACACTGGTACTCATTCTGGTGCTGGGCGCCGTCATTCGCTATCTGACCGGAAACGAGAATCTGGCTTTCTGGTGCTCCATCGCCCTCATTGCGGTGGTGGCGATCCTGTTCTTCCTGGACTCCTCCGCCTTTGAGGGGATGCTGCCCCAGCTGATGGCTCAGCTCTCCCTCTTTGACCGGTTTACCACCATCGTCAACGGAGTCTTTGACATGACCGCCATTGTCTATTACCTCTCCATCATTGTGTTCTTTTTATTCCTGTCCGTTCAGTCTCTGGAGAAAAGGAGGTATAACTGATGAAAAAGCCTGCATTTCGTTCCTCCTCCCGCTCCGGAGTGAAAAGCCAGCTTGCCTTTCAGGGCGGCTCCTACTCCCTGATGCTCACCGCCATCGTCCTGGCTTTGCTGATTGTGGTGAATATTCTGGTTTCCGTTCTTCCCACTACCCTTACCAAATATGACATCAGCTCCGCCAAGCTCTACTCCATCACCAGCAACACCAAGGCGGTGGTCAACGCCCTGGAGGAGGATGTCACCATCTACTGGATCGTCCAGTCCGACATGGAGGACGCTATTATCGAGAACCTTCTGAGCAAATATGAAAGCCTCTCCGACCACATCTCCGTGGTCAAAAAGAACCCCGACGTCTACCCCACCTTTGCTCAGCAGTATACCGACGAGGATGTCCCCAACAACAGCCTG
Source organism: Eubacteriales bacterium (assembly GCA_048215895.1). Taxonomy (GTDB): domain Bacteria; phylum Bacillota; class Clostridia; order Oscillospirales; family Oscillospiraceae; genus Lawsonibacter. The sequence continues at coordinate 1,020 of DBFWXD010000216.1, read as the reverse complement.
GTAGTGGAGTGCGGGGACCGCAGCCGCTATATCAGCTATAACGACATCTATATTACCCAGACCAATATGTACTCCTACTCCTACAACACCTCCTTCGACGGAGAAGGCGCCATCACCTCCGCCATCGACTATGTGGTCAACGGCGAGCTGCCCCAGATCTATGTGCTGGAGGGCCACGGCGAGGCGGAGCTCCCCTCCACCTTCAGCGAGCAGCTGGAGCGGGAAAACATGGAAGTAACCTCCTTCTCCCTGCTCAATGTGGACGCCATTCCCGAAGAGGCGGACTGCATTCTCATCTACTCCCCCGCCAGCGATATCTCCCAGGAAGAGGCGGATATGCTCCGGGACTATGTGCAGCAGGGCGGCAAGCTGATGGTGATGGCCGGCCCCGTGGAAGACGGAACGTTGGAAAACCTGTATAGCGTCATCGCCGACTACGGCGTCACCCCCGTAGACGGCATTGTGGTGGAGGGCGACCGGGAACACTACGCCTTCCAGGCTCCCTTTGTCCTCATGCCGGACATGGCCGAGACCGACCTCACCAGCTCCCTCATTGAGGAGCGCTACTACCCCATCCTCCCCCTGGCTCAGGGCATGACGGTGGACGGCACGGCCACCGATGCCACGGTGACCGAGCTGCTCACCACCTCGGAAAACTCCTTCAGCAAGCTCTCCGGCTATGATATGGAAACCTATGAGAAGGAAGACGGCGACATTGACGGTCCCTTTGCTGTGGGCGTGTCCGTGGAGTGCAGCAGCGGCGGCCAGATCATCTGGTTCTCCTCCTCGGCCTTCCTGGACGACATGTATAACGCCTACTCCTCCGGCGCCAACGTGAACCTGACCGCCAACGCCCTGTCCTCTCTGGTGGGCGAGAGCGAGGCCATGGCCATCCGCAGCAAGTCTCTCAACTACAATTACCTCACCATCAGCGAGTCCACCTCCTCTCTTCTGAAGGTGATGATGATCGGTGTCTTCCCCCTGGCATATCTGGGAATTGGCATCTATGTGGTACTGAGA
>DBFWXD010000215.1:0-4274 GCA_048215895.1 Eubacteriales bacterium | reverse complement strand
AAAACACTTCTCACAAAAATACCCCCGACAATTCCAACGGAATCGAGGGGGGATTTTTGTGCTGTCTCTCTCAAACAAGCAGCTGGCTGCTTGTTTGAAATTCTTTTAGATGCCCAGCTCGATCCACAGGTCGTTATAGAGGGCCAGGGTCTCGGCAGGCAGGTTCTCATACATGGTGCAGCGATCCAGCACGTCCTTGGGCGCGGCCATGATCTCGTAGAGCTCCTGGTCCAGAGGCTCTCCGTAGGTCTCCTCGTAGTAGGCGGGGTACTGCTCCAGGGCCTCGGCGTTGGGGGAGGCATACCAGATGTAGTCCATGTTGGCCAGGTTGGACTCGGTGGAGGCGATGAAGTTGATCCACTCGTGGGCCTCGTCCACATTCTTGGCGTTCTTCAGGATACACATGGCGTCCACAAACCAGTTGGAGCCCTCCTCGGGGATGCAGAAGGCCAGGTCGGGGTTATTCTCATGCATGGTCAAAAAGTCGCCGGCGTAGTAGGTGGCGATGGCCAGGTTGCCGCCCTCCATGATCTGGAAGACCTCGTCCATGCCCTGGCCGTCGTACACACCCCGGGCCTTGGCGTCGGCCACCAGCTGGGCAGCCTCCCGGATCTGGGCCTCGTCGGTGGTGTTCAGGTCATAGCCCAGGTAGCACAGGGCCATGGCAAAGGCGTCGCGGGAGTTGTCGATGAGCAGGATGTTCCCGGCATACTGGTCGGAGAACATGACCTCCCAGCTGGTGATGGGCTCGTCCACCATGGTGGTGTTGTAGATGATGCCCAGGGTGCCCCAGGTGTAGGGCACGGTGTACTCGTTGTTGGGGTCGAAGGACAGACCCTTGTACTGCTCGTCGATCTTCTCATAGTTGGGGATCTTGCTGTAATCCAGAGGCTGGAGCATATCCTCCGCGATCAGACGGCCGATCATATAGTCAGAGGGGACAATGACGTCATAGTTCACGCCGCCGGACTGGAGCAGGGAGTAGAGCTCCTCGTTGGAGGGGGCGGTGGAGTAGTTGACCTTGATGCCGGTCTCCTCTTCAAATTTGTCAATGAGGCTCTCATCGATATACTCGCCCCAGCTGCACACGTTGACTTCGCGCTTTCCGCTCGTGTTGCTGCTGCTGTTATTGCCTGCGTTGCTGCCGCTGGCAGCAGCAGAGCCGGCGCTGCCGGATTCTTCCATGGCACATCCGGACAGGAACAGGCCCAAGGCCATCGTCAAGGCCAGGGTCAAGGCAGTGATTTTTTTCAATTGATCATTCCTCCAGTGTTTGGTTGGTATTTATCTCCTCGCCCAAGGGCGGTGGGACCCAATTATTTTCCGGCGGTCTGGCGCTTTTCCATGTGCCACTCCCGGACGTTGATGATAATGAGCAGCACCAGCACCACCCCAAACAGCAGGGTAGACACGGCGTTGAGCTCAGGGCTGACCCGCTTGCGCACCATGCCGTAGATCTGGATGGACAGGGTGGAGGCGGAGCCGGCGGTAAAGTAGGAGATGACGAAGTCGTCCACGCTCATGGTGAAGGCGATGAGGGCGCCGGAGACGATGCCCGGCTTGATCTCAGGCACCACCACCTTGCGGAAGGCCTGCATCCAGGTACAGCCCAGATCCTGGGCCGCGTCAATGAGACTGCGGTCCATCTGCCGCAGCTTGGGCAGCACGTTGAGGATCACATAGGGAATGTCAAAGGAGATATGGGCCAGCAGCAGGGTGGTAAAGCCCATGTTCACCTCGGCCATGCGGGGCAGGGTGCGGCGGAAATTCTCCTCCAGGTAGGTGACAAAGCCGTTCCAGCCCTCCACCACCACGCTGTTCCACCCGGCGATGGCGGCCACAAAGAAGATACACAGGGCCACACCGGTGACGATGTCCGCGTTCATAATGGGGATGTTGTTCACCGTCAGGATGGGGTCGCGCCAGCGCCGGCGCATACCGTAGAGACCCACCGCGGTGAAGGTGCCCACTACCGTGGAGATGGCGGTGGCCAGGACGGAGACCAGAAGGGTGTTGTACACCGCTCCCATGACCTGCCGGTCCCGGAAGAGCTCCTCATACCACCGCAGGGAGAAGCCCTGCCAGACCACGTTGCTGTTGGCATCGTTGAAGGAAAAGACCACCAGCAGCAAAATGGGTGCGTAGAGGAACAGGAAAATGAGGGCCATATAGAACCGGCTTCCAATGCGATAACGTCTCATAGCATCACCGCCTGTTCCTCGCCCTCGCCGAAGTGGTTCATAACCACCATGCAGACGATGACGATAATCATCATGACCAGGGCAATGGCGCTGCCCAGATAGGGATTATAGGCGCCTCCCAGGAACTGCTGCTCAATGAGGTTGCCCAGCAGCATCTGGTTGTTGCCGCCCAGCATACGGGAGATGGCAAAGGTGGACACCGAGGGGACAAACACCATGGTCACCCCGGACAGCACCCCGGGCAGAGACAGGGGGAAGATGACCTTCCGGAACACCTGGGCGGAGTTGGCCCCCAGGTCCCGGGCGGCCTCCAGCAGGGAGTGGTCCAGCTTGATGATGACCGAATAGATGGGCAGAACCATGAAGGGCAGGTAGTTATACACCATGCCCAGCACCACCGCCCCCTGGGTGCGGATCATGCGGAAGTAGGTAATGTCCGTGCCGAAGATGTTGTTGATAAGGTCAAAGAGACCGATGGCCTCAAAAAAGTTGTTGAGGATGCCGTTATTCTCCAGAATGGCCATCCAGGCGTAGGTGCGCAGAAGGAAGTTTACCCACATGGGCAGCATAATGAGCACCATGGCCATGCGCTGAAAGCCGGGGCCCTCCTTGGCCATCACATAGGCCAGGGGGTAGCCCAGCAGCAGGCAGACGATGGTGGCCACCAGGGCCAGCTGGAAGGAACGGGTGAAGATCACCGTATAAGTGCCCATTTTGGCGAAGTTATCCAGGGTAAAGCCGCCCCCCGCCGAGGTGAAGGCATAGACCACCACCATGATAATGGGGACCACCACCACCAGGGCCATCCAGATCACATAGGGTGCGGACAGCCAGGCAATCTTATTCTTCATTTCCGTCCTCCTGCTCTTCCTCCTCTTCCAGCTCGATGGAGGCGTCGCTGATCTCTTCGTATTCCTCAGAGTAGGAGGAGTAGTCGCCGAACATGCCGGAGTAGTGGCTCTTCTTCATGACATGGATGCCGTCGGGATCGATCTTAATGCCGATGCGGCTGTCCACGGGACAGAAATCGGTGGTCTGGATGAGCCACTTAAAGCCGTAGAAGTCCACGATGGTGTCGTAGTGGACGCCCTTGAAGGTGACGGAGGTGACGGTGCCCCGGAGCTGGCCCTGGTCCTCTGGGACGATGTCCACGTCCTCGGGGCGGATGACCACGTCCACGGGCTCGTCCTTCTCAAAGCCGCTGTCCAGGCACTTGAACTTCCGGTTGAAGATCTCCACCACGCCGTCGGCACGCATGATGCCGTCGAGAATGTTGGACTCGCCGATGAAGTCGGCCACAAAGGCGTTTTTCGGCTCGTTATAAATATCCTCCGGGGTGCCGATCTGCTGAATCTTGCCCGCGTCCATGACCACCACCGTGTCGGACATGGCAAGGGCCTCCTCCTGGTCGTGGGTCACATAGATAAAGGTGATCTCCATGGCCTTTTGGATGCGCTTGAGCTCGTTCTGCATGTCCTTGCGCAGCTTCAGATCCAGCGCGCCCAGAGGCTCGTCCAGCAGCAGGACCTTGGGGCGGTTCACCAGCGCCCGGGCAATGGCCACACGCTGCTGCTGGCCGCCGGAGAGCTGGGAGATGTGCCGCTTTTCAAAGCCCCGGAGGTTCACCACCTCCAGCATCTCCATCACCCGCTGGTGGATCTCCTGCTCGCTGAGCTTGACCTTTTTGCCCTTCTCGTCGGTCTTGCCCAGACGAAGGCCGAAGGCGATGTTCTCATATACATTTAAATGTGGGAACAGGGCGTACTTCTGGAACACCGTGTTCACTGCCCGTTTATGGGGCGGGACAGAATTGATCCTCACACCGTCAAAAAATACGTCGCCAGAGGTGGGCGTCTGAAAACCACCGATGATTCGGAGTGTGGTTGTCTTGCCGCACCCGCTGGGACCCAGCAGTGTGAGGAATTCTTTATCGTTAATATACAAATTGATGCCATCCAGCACCACCTCGCCGTCAAAGGCCATGGTGCAGTTGGACAGACGGATAAGCTCCTTGGACATGCGCGCTTCCCCCTTTAATTGCTGTGTAACCTTGTCAGCTCCCTCGATTTATTC
>DBFWXD010000214.1:0-1993 GCA_048215895.1 Eubacteriales bacterium | reverse complement strand
GGCCCTGGTTGCCATGGGCACAATCGCCGGCGGGCAATTGTTGTTAGCGGACGAACCGACAAAGGGGCTGGACGAAGAGCGCAGAGGTGATGTCATCAACCTGTTTGACGAACTGTCACGAACTTTTACAAAAGAAAAGATATCCCTGTTGTGTGTGACCCACGACCTGTATTTTGCAAAGAAGATTGCAACACATATCCATGTTATGTATGCGGGACAGATTTTGGAATCAAGTAGCTGTGAGGAGTTTTTTTGGTCGCCACTACATCCATATTCCCAAATGATGATAAACTCCCTGCCGGAACATGGCTTTCAATATCCGAAGGGGTTCGCCCCATCCCACGAAGAATACGACGGCCTCGGATGTCGCTTTGCTGGCAGATGTCCCAAAGCGCAGGCGGGCTGCTTTCGCGCAAAGCCGCCCGTTCTGGCAGCGGGAGAAAGGCAGGTGCGGTGTCACCATGTTTCTCAAAGCAGATAACCTCTCGAAAACCTATTCCAGCGGATTTCTCAGCGGCAAGAAGGTCTCCGCTTTGCAAAACGCCAGCATCACCATCCGTGATGGGGAAACCGTGGGCATCTTCGGGAAGAGCGGTAGCGGAAAGACGACACTGGCCAATCTGATCGCCGGGGCGATTCCCGCGTCATCCGGCCGGATTTTCTGGGACGACAAGCCGGTTGTATACCCCTATCGCGGTACACTCCGGCGGGCCATTCAGATGGTATATCAGCACCCGGAGGAGGCATTTGACCCGTGCTGGAGTCTGGAGCGGAGTTTAATGGAGCCCTACCGGATTCACCGACTCGACTTCTCTGAGGAGAAATTCACCGCCCTCCTGGAGCAGGTGGGCCTCTACAAGGAACATCTCTCCCGTGACCTGTCCTCCCTGAGCGGCGGAGAACTACAGAGGGCCGCACTGGCCCGTGCCATGTCCATGTCACCTAAGTTGATCCTTCTGGATGAGCCCACCAGTATGCTGGATTCTATCTCCCAGGCGCAGATCCTGCAAATCTTGAAAACGTATCAAAAGCAGCACCGGACGGCGTACCTGCTGATTACCCATGACCTGCAAGTCATGCGCCATATGTGCGACAGGTGCTACTTTCTGGAAAATGGCTGTATCCAGGGGGAGGAGGAATACGCCCATGTGGAAAAAGAACCTTAGACGCTTTATCGGCAAACTGCTCATCTCCCTTTTGACCCTTTTCCTGGTTGCCACGTTTAATTTCTTCTTGATTCGCTTTATGCCGGGCGATCCTTTGGAGCATCTGGTGGGAGAGGAAGATTACCTCTACCTCACCTCCGCGCACCCGGAGGTCCTGGAGGAATTAGAGGTGGAATATGGCCTGGACGGTACACTGTGGGAGCAATACACATCCTATCTGGGGCGGCTGCTCCATGGGGACCTGGGACACTCCTATAAAAATAAAGTGGCGGTATTGACCTTGATCCTACAGCGGCTGGGACGCACCTTCCGCCTGATTCTCCCGGCAATCGTCCTCTCCTCCCTCATAGGCATCTTCCTGGGGGCTGTGGCCGGATGGCGGGAGGGGAGCCGGTTGGATCGCGTAATTTCCCGGGCGTCGCTTATCATCTATTCGGTCCCGGGGTATTGCCTGGGGATGCTGGGGCTTATGGTGTTCTGCTTTTGTCTGGGCGTCGTCCCCTCCGGCGGGATGTCCAGCGGCGGCCTGACAGGTCTGGCCTATGTAAAAGATGTGCTGTGGCACATGGCGCTGCCCGTAGGAATCCTGACACTGAGCAAGTCAGCATATGTCATTTTGATGATGCGCAGCAGTGTCCTGGATGAAAAAAAGGCCGACTACGCCCTGGTATCCCGTACCAAGGGGCTGAAGAATAGCCGAATCCTGTTCCGCCACATTTTCCCCAACGCGGCCCTCCCTATGGTTACTATCATTACCATGGAGGTCGGGTTTATTGTTTCAGGTTCCATGATGATTGAGCAAATCTTTAACTGGGATGGTATGGGAC
>DBFWXD010000213.1:0-12744 GCA_048215895.1 Eubacteriales bacterium | reverse complement strand
CAGCGTCATTGATACCGCCAAGGCCATCGCCGATGGGGCCGCCAACCCGGAACTGGACATCTGGGACGACATCTGGCTGAGAAAGGTCCCGCTGGAAAAGGCTCTGCCTGTGGGCGTCATCCTCACCATCCCCGCCGCGGGCAGCGAGAGCAGTGAGTCCTCCGTACTGACCAAGGACGACCCCCTGGAGAAGCGGGGCTTCTCCTCCAGCTTCCAGCGCCCCCGCTTTGCCATTATGAACCCGGAGCTCACCTTCACCCTGCCCTCCTATCAGGTAAGCTGCGGCATTGTGGACATTATGATGCACACCATGGACCGGTACTTTAACCCTGTCACCACCAACGAGCTTACCGACGAGATCGCCCTGGGGCTTCTGCGCACCGTGGTACGCAACGGCCGCCGGGCCCTGGAGCAGCCCGGGGACTATCAGGCCATGAGTGAGCTGATGTGGGCGGGCAGCCTGTCCCACAACGGCCTCACCGGCCTGGGCGGCCCTCTGGACTTTGCCACCCATCAGTTGGGCCACGAGCTGAGCGCTCGGTTTGACGCTGCCCACGGAGCCACCCTGGCCGCCATGTGGGGCAGCTGGGCCCGGTACTGCATGGACACCAATCCCGCCCGGTTTGCCCGGTTCGGACAGCAGGTATGGGGCCTGGAGGCCGCCGGAAAAACCGAGCAGGAGCAAGCCCTGGCCGCCATCGAGGCCACGGAGGACTACTTCCGCTCCATCGGCATGCCCACCTGCATCAGCGAGCTTTTAGGCGCGGCGCAGTCTGCCGAGGTTCTGGAGATGCTGACGGTGGGCTGCACCTTCCACGGCCAGCGCACCATCGGCTCCTTCCGCGTCCTGGGCCATGAGGACATTCTGGCCATCTATAACCTGGCCAATCACTGATTTTCCAGCTTTCCATCCCATAAAAAATCCCGGAAGCGTTCGCTTCCGGGATTTTTGTTTCTGGTTGTCTTACAGCTTGGTGATCCAGTTGTGGGGATCGGCCACGCGGCCCCACTGAATACCGGTGAGCTCATCGTAGAGCTTCTGGGTGACAGGGCCAATCTTGCCGCCGGAGACGGTGACCTTCTTGTCCTCCATCGCCAGCTCGCCGATGGGGGAAACCACAGCGGCGGTGCCGGTGCCCCAGGCCTCCTCCAGGGTGCCGTTCTCGGCAGCCTCGAAGAGCTCCTCGGCGGAGATGCGCCGCTCCTCTACCTCATAGCCCCAGTCCTTCAGCAGCTGGATGCAGGAGCGGCGGGTGATGCCGTCCAGCACGGAGCCGTTCAGGTCGGGGGTGAGGATCTTGCCGGCCACCTTGAACATCACGTTCATGGAGCCAACCTCTTCAATGTACTTGCGGTGCACACCGTCCAGCCACAGCACCTGGCTGTAACCGGCCTTCTCAGCCCGGTCGCCGGCACGCAGGGAGGCGGCGTAGTTGCCGCCGGTCTTGGCCATGCCGGTGCCGCCCTTGACGGCACGGACGTCCTGATCCTCCACATAGATCTTCACGGGGTTCAGGCCCTCGGGATAATAGGCGCCCACGGGGCAGACAATCACGATGAACTGGACATGCTTGGAGGAGTGCACGCCCAGAGCGGCGTCCAGGCCGATCATAAAGGGACGGATGTAGAGGGAGGTGTCCTTCTCAGAGGGAACCCAGTCCTGCTCCACCTTCACCAGCGCCATGATGCCGGCCATGGCCAGCTCCTCGGGAATCTGGGGCAGGCACAGACGATCGGCGGACTTGTTCATCCGGTCGATGTTGTCCTTGATGCGGAACAGCTGGATGGAGCCGTCGGCGGTGCGGTAGGCTTTCAGACCCTCGAAAATCTCCTCGGCGTAGTGGAGCACCTTGGCAGCGGGGTCGATCTGCAGGGGGCCGTAGGGAACGATGCGGGGATCGTGCCAGCCCTGGCCCTCGTCATAATCCACCAGGAACATATGGTCGGTCATATTTTTTCCGAACACCAACTTGGAGGAGTCGGGCTTCTCCTTCAAAGTAGCCGCACGGGTGATTTTGATGTTTTCCATGGGAATTCCTCCTAAATCTCGTTTCTTTATGTTCAAAAGCCGTCTCTCCTCCAACACAACAGGGGGCGGTTTTCCCCTATTATAGCAGTATTCCCCCCGCGGTGCAACGGTTTGACCGGCCTATAAAAAGATTTTTTGTTCTCCTCTCCCCCACCCCGTCCCCCTTGTTTTCTGGCGGATGATCTGCTATAATAAAATACCTTTATTGTGTAGTCCCATTCCCTCGAAAAGAAACAAGGGGGTATTTTTTTGAACCGCAAGCTTAATCAGCTGCTTCAGCCCAGTTTTCGGCTGTATTTTCTCTGTCTCATCCTGTTTGCACTGCTCTCAGGCTTCTATTCCTGGGTGCTGGCAGCGGCAGAGCTGGTCATCATTGCCTGTCTTGGCCTATATAGCCGGGAAAGTGCCCACCGACGCCGAAAAGAGCTGAACAAGTACCTGGACAACTTCACCGGAACGGTGGACACCGCCACCAAGGACACCATGGTCAATTCTCCCCTGCCCATGGTGCTCTTCCGCCCGGAGAGCGATGACATTATCTGGACCAACAACCGCTTTCTGGAGCTGACCGGCCAGCGGGAGCATCTCTTTGATGCCAAGCTGTCCACCCTCATCCCCGACTTCGACACCCGCTGGCTGATGGAAGGCAAGAGCGAGTGCCCCACCGAGGTCACCTACGGCAGCCGGCGCTTTTTGGTCTTCGGCCATCTGGTCCGCACCGGCGGTCGCACCGGCGGTTTTCTGGCCACCACCTACTGGGTGGACGTCACCGAGTTCTGTCTGATCCGGGACCAGTACACCGCCACCCGTCCGGTGGCAGCGGTGCTGCTCATCGACAACTATGAGGACCTCACCAAGAACCTCACGGACAACGAGCGCTCCAACATCGCCCTGGAGATCGACAACCGACTGGACGCCTGGGTGGCGCAGACCGGCGGATTGCTGCGCCGGTATCAGCGGGAACGCTACCTCTTCATTTTTGAAGAGCAGTATCTGACCAAGTTTGTGGAGTCTAAGTTTGACATTCTGGACGCCATCCACCAGGTGGTCAACCCCAGCGGCATCAACGCCTCCCTGTCCATCGGCATTGGCAAGGACGGGGACAGCTACCAGGAACTGCTGAACTTCGCCAACCTGTCCATCGACATGGCTCTGTCCCGGGGCGGCGATCAGGCGGTCATCCGCAACAAGTTCACCTTTGAATTTTACGGCGGCCGCTCCAAGGAGACGGAAAAGCGCACCAAGGTAAAAAGCCGCGTCATGGCCAACGCCCTCTCCTCCCTGGTCTCCGACTCCTCCCAGGTCTTTATCATGGGCCACAAGTCCCCGGACAACGACTCTCTGGGCGCTGCCGCCGGCGTGTGCGCCCTGTGCCGGAAAAACGGGGTCCCTGCCCACATCATTCGGGACCCGGGCACGACTCCCGCCCAGGAGCTGATTGACAAGCTCTCTCAGCTGCCGGAGTACCACGATGCATTCCTCTCCCCTCAGGACGCCCTGCTCATTGCCGACACCCGCTCTCTGGCCGTGGTGGTGGACACCAACCGTCCCGAGCAGGTTCAGGCCCCCGAGCTGCTTCAGTCCTGCAACCGTGTGGCGGTCATCGACCACCACCGCCGGGCTGCCACTTATATTGAGGGCGCGGCCCTCAACTACCACGAGCCTTACGCCTCTTCCGCCTCTGAGCTGGTGACGGAGCTTCTGCAATATATTATCGAGCCCAACCATCTGCTCCGGGCTGAGGCCGAGGCCCTGCTGGCAGGCATTGTGCTGGACACCAAGAACTTTACCATGCGCACCGGCGGACGCACCTTTGAGGCCGCCGCCTTCCTGCGCCGCTCCGGCGCGGATACCGCCGAGGTCAAAAAGCTCTTCCAAAACGACCTGGCCGGTACCATCGCCAAGTACGCCATCATTCAAAACGCCAAGCTCTATCGGGAGCATATAGCCATCGCTGTGGCGGACAAGCCCGTGGGTCGGGTAACCGCCGCACAGGCCGCCGATGAGCTGCTCAATATCATCGGCATTGACACCTCTTTCGTCCTCTCCCAGGACGGAGAGCGGGTGAACATTTCCGCCCGCTCTATGGGCGACACCAACGTCCAGGTCATTCTGGAGCAGCTGGGCGGCGGCGGAAACGCCGCGGCCGCCGGCGGTCAGGTGACGGGCAAGCCCATCGATGAGGTGGCCCAGGAGCTGTGCCGGGCCATTGACCGGTATCTGGAGACCTGATTTTCGTTTCGCTTTTTTCCTGATCTATGGATCACTATATTCTTAAATTCGGAGGTAATTATCATGAAAGTTATTTTACAGCAGGATGTGCGCGGCCAGGGCAAGAAGGGTCAGCTGGTGGAGGTTTCCGACGGCTACGCCCGCAACTTCCTCCTGCCCAAAAAGCTGGCGGTCATCGCCACCGCGGAAAACCTGAACACCATGAAGCAGCAGGAGAAGGCCCGCAAGGCCCAGGAGGCCGCCGAGAAGGCTGAGGCCGAGGCCACCGCCAAGAAGCTGGAGGGCCTGATGGTCAAGATCGCCGCCAAGGCCGGCGAGGGCGGACGCCTGTTCGGCGCTGTCACCGCCAAGGAAGTTTCCGAGGCTCTGGCTGCCCAGCACGGGGTGACCATCGCCAAGGCCAAGCTGGTGCTGGACGAGCCCATCAAGGCCTGCGGCGGCTACCAGATCAAGGCCAAGCTGGGCTACGAGGTCGTGGGCACCGTCAACGTAATGGTAACTGAGGCCTGATCATTCCATTCAAATCTTAGTCAAATGAAAAGCAGGTGAAACTATGGCTCTGGGTGATGAAGAACTGCTGCTCAAGCAGCTGCCCCATTCGGTAGAAGCGGAGCAGGCAGTGCTGGGCTCTATGCTCATTGACCCCCGGTGTGTGCCGGAGGTCATCGATAAGCTGCGCCCGGAGGACTTTTATCTGCAGCAGAACGTGGAGATCTATGAGACCATCTACTCCATGTTCAACTACTCCCTCACCATTGACCCGGTCACGGTGCTGGAGCACATGAAGCAAAACGGGTATTATGATGAAAATAATTCCCGCAATTACCTGCTTCAGCTCATGGACACCACCCCCACCGCGGCCAATGTGAAGGAATACATCGATATTCTCAAGGACAAGAGTCTGCTGCGCCAGGTGGCTGAGGTAGCCGGCGATTTGACCGCCATGGTCCAACAGGGCACCGACACCGGTCAGATCATTCTAGACCGGGCGGAGCAGCGGATTTTTGCCATTCGCCAGGGCCGCTCGGCCCGGGGTCTGACTCCTATCTCCACGGTCCTCATTGACGTATATGACCGGCTGGGGGAACTGGCCGCCAGCGATGCGGCCATTCCCGGCCTGTCCACGGGCCTTCGGGATCTGGACCGGGCCATCTCCGGACTCAACAAGTCCGACCTTATCCTTCTGGCCGCCCGTCCCGGTATGGGAAAGACATCCATGGCCTTGAACATTCTGCTGGACGCAGGCAAAAAGTCGGGCAAAAATGTGGCCTTTTTCTCCTTGGAAATGAGCCGGGAGCAGCTGGCTCTGCGTCTTATTTCCAGCGAGTGCTTCGTAGACAACAAAAAACTGGTCACCGGCAAGCTGACTGAGGAGGACTGGGAGAGCGTGGCGGCCGCCGCCGACTCCCTCAACCGCTCCATGATCCTCATTGACGACGACTCCTCCGTCACCGTGGCCGACATCAACGCCAAGTGCCGACGGGTGGAAAATCTGGGACTTGTGGTCATCGACTATCTGCAGCTCATGCAGTCCGCCGGCGGTAAAAGCAACCGTTCCGGCGAAAACCGCCAGCAGATCGTCTCCGACATCTCCCGCTCCCTGAAGATTATGGCCAAGGAGCTGAATGTCCCGGTGCTGTGCCTCAGTCAGCTCTCCCGTGCCAACGAGAGCCGCACCGACAAGCGTCCTATGCTCTCCGACCTTCGTGAGTCGGGCGCTATCGAGCAGGACGCGGACATCGTGCTCTTTCTCTACCGGGAGGGCTACTATAACCGCGACACGGAAAATCCCAATCTGGCCGAGTGTATCATCGCCAAAAACCGTCACGGAGAGACCGGCACGGTTCAGCTCCAGTGGCAGCCGGAATTTACCACTTTCAACGACATGGAGTGGCAGCACAGCGAGTTCTGACTGCTCCTCATTCAGGCAGAAGCGGACCATCCCAACGCAGATGTCCCGGTGTTCTTCCTGTTCATCTCGCGTGTACTAAGGAGGCCCGTATGCTGAAGTCCATGGAGACCTATATCCGGGAGCTGTCCCTCATTCCCCGGGGCAGCCATGTGCTGTGCGCGGTGTCCGGAGGGGCGGATTCCATCTGCCTGCTTCACGCACTGTATCACCTGCGGGAGCAGCTCCCTTTCACTCTCTCCGCCGCCCACTATAACCATCAGCTCCGCGGGGAGGAGTCCTACCGGGATGCGCAGTTTGTGGAGCAGTTTGTTGCCCTTTGCTGCGGCCCGCAGCGGTTGAAGGATGGTTCTCTGCTGCAGCCGGTACGTCTCTACACCGGACAGGGAGACGTGGCAGCCCAGGCAAAGCTCCGGGGCATGGGCCTGGAGGAAACCGCCCGGGAAATGCGCTATTCCTTCCTGCAACAAACCGCACAGGAGGCAGGCGCCGACCTCATTGCCACGGCACATACCGCAAACGATAACGCGGAGACCATTCTCTTTCACCTGGCCCGGGGCAGCGGTCTGCGGGGGCTGGGGGGAATCGCCCCCCGGCGGGATAACCTCATCCGCCCCCTGCTTACAACGACCCGCCGGGAGGTGGAGGACTACCTCTTTCACTATGCCCTGCCCCACATGGAGGACAGCTCCAATCAGGACGACAGTTATACCAGAAACCGCATCCGTCAACAGGTGATCCCCGTGCTGGAAGACATTTCCCCCGGGTTTCTCTCACGCATGACACAAACTGCGGCTCTGCTTCGCTCGGACGAAGCCTTGTTAACCGGCCAAGCCCAGGATCTGGCCAGCAAGGCCCGCAGCGAGGAGGACGGACTGTCCATCCAGGCCGCTCTGCTGGCCCAGGCTCCCGCCCCCATCGCCTTCCGGGCCATCCGCCTTTTGCTGGGGCAGCTATGGGACGGGGATCAGAACTGCGGCAGCACCCATCTCACCGCTATTTGGAACCTGTGCCGGGAGGATGATCCCTCCGCCCAGGTCCACCTTCCCCACAGCTGCACCGCCCGCCGGTGCTACGACCGGCTTCTGCTCGCTCCCAGTCTGGGACCTATTCCGCTGCAGCCCGGTCTGCTGCCCCTCCCAGGAACACTGGAGACGGGCGCCTGGCTCATCACCTGCCAGGCCCAAACCTATGAGGGCCAGCCCCAGGACCCTTGGGACTTCTGGCTCAGCCGCCAGGCCGCCGCGCTGCTCTCCGTCCGGCCCCGGCGCACCGGTGACCGGCTTACCCCTCCCGGACGACTTGGCAAAAGCGTAAAAAAATGGATGATCCAGGAAAAGCTCCCCCGCTTCCAGCGGGATGCGCTTCCTGTTTTTGAGTGCGGCGGCGCGGTAGCCGCTGTGGCCGGGCTGGGCCCGGACCGGGCTTTCTCCGCTCAGAATGGGCAGGGCGCCTGGCATATTACCGTAGCACCCCTCAGTTAGTGTTTTTTCCCCTTTGAAGTGAGAGATAATGGAAAGGAATGAAGGTTCATATGTTGGAACAGGATATTCAGGAGATTCTTTTTAGCGAGGAACAGTTGAAGACCCGGGTGGCAGAGATTGCCCGGGAGATCGAACGTGATTACCAGGGCAAGGAGGTCATGCTCATCAGCGTGCTGCGGGGCTCCTTCATTTTTATGGCCGACCTGTGCCGTGCCATTGACCTGCCCTGCACCCTGGACTTTATGTCCGTCTCCTCCTACGGAAGCGGAACCACCTCCAGCGGCCAGGTTCAGATCACCAAAGACCTGTCCGAGGACATCACCGGCCGCCACATCATCGTGGTAGAGGACATTCTGGACAGCGGCAACACCCTGAGCTATCTGCTGAAAATTTTGGAGCACCGCCACCCCGCCTCCATCCGGCTGTGCACCCTTTTGGATAAGCCCGATCGCCGGGTGAAGCCCGTGGAGGTTCACTACTCCGGCTTTACCATTCCCGACGCTTTCGTGGTGGGCTACGGACTGGATTACGCGGAAAAATACCGCAACCTGCCTTATATTGGTATCTTAAAGCCCCAGGTATACGGCGGGTAAGAAAGGATTTTAGCCTATGAGACGCTTTTCCCCCCGGGACATCACCATGTATCTGATGCTGGCGGTACTGCTTTTCTTTACCTTTTCCGCCCTGCAGCAGATGGATCGCAGTGACGCCCCCATTTACAGCGACATCCGCACTCTCTTTGTTCAGGAGAAGGTGTCCTATTTCGAGTTGAAGGACAACACCCTCACTCTGGTCCTCCGGGGAGAGGACGGCTCCTCCTCCACCATGACTTACCACATTGCCAACCCTAATTGGCTCTACGAAGACCTCCATGAGCTGTGGGAATCCCAGCAGAACGCGGGGCTTCTCCGCTACGACCTGCCTCAGGGAATGGAGGGCTCCTGGTGGTATAATCTGCTGCCCTATCTGGTGGCAGCGGCGGTTCTGGGCCTGTTCTGGTACCTGCTGATGCGTCAGCGTGCCGGAGCTGGCGGCGGAGGCGGCGCACCCGGCGCCTCCCGCTTTGGCCACGCCAGAACCCGTACCCTCTCCGACCAGGCCAAAAAAGTCACCTTTGACGATGTGGCCGGAGCAGACGAGGAGAAGGAAGAGCTGCAGGAGATTGTGGAATTTCTCCGCGATCCTCAAAAGTTCTCCAGCCTGGGCGCCCGAATCCCCAAGGGTGTGCTGCTGGTGGGCCCTCCGGGCACCGGTAAAACCCTCATCGCCAAGGCGGTGGCCGGAGAAGCAGGGGTACACTTCCTGTCCATTTCCGGCTCTGATTTTGTGGAGCTCTATGTGGGCGTAGGCGCCAGCCGCGTCCGGGATCTGTTTGATCAGGCCAAGAAAGAGGCCCCCGCCATCGTCTTCATCGACGAGATCGACGCCGTGGGCCGCCAGCGCGGCGCCGGCCTGGGCGGCGGACACGACGAGCGGGAGCAGACTCTCAACCAGCTGCTGGTGGAGATGGACGGCTTTGGCTCCAACGAGGGCGTCATTGTCCTGGCCGCCACCAACCGCCAGGACATCCTGGACCCCGCCCTGCTGCGTCCCGGCCGCTTTGACCGGCAGATCTATGTGGGCCTGCCCGACATCAAGGGCCGTGAGGCCATTTTGAAGGTCCACGCCAAGCAGAAGCCCCTGGCGGAAGATGTAGATCTCAACCAGGTGGCCCGTTCCACCGCCGGCTTCACCGGCGCCGATCTGGAAAACCTCCTGAACGAGGCGGCTCTTCTGGCCGCCCGGGAGGACCAGCGCTTTATCACCATGGCCGACCTCCACAACGCCATGATGAAGGTCATTGCCGGCCCTGAGAAGCGCAGCCGTGTGGTCACCGACCACGCGCGGAAGCTGACCGCCTATCACGAGGCGGGTCACGCGGTGGTCATCCACGAGCTGAAGACCCAGGACCCCGTCCATCAGATCACCATTGTTCCCCGCGGTCCCGCCGGCGGTATGACCATCTCGCTGCCCGCGGAGGATAAGTCCTACCTGTCCAAAAAGGAGCTGGAGGAGCGCATTGCCGTGTGTCTGGGCGGCCGGGTAGCCGAGCAGATCATCCTGGGCGATATCTCCACCGGAGCCTCCAGCGACATCCAGAAGGCCTCTCAGATCTCCCGTGCCATGGTCACCAAGTACGGCATGAGCGACAAGCTGGGCACCATCGCCTACGGCAACGAGAGTGATGAGATCTTCATCGGCCGCTCTATGGCGCAGGCCCGCACCTACTCAGAAGAGGTGGCTGGACTCATCGACCAGGAGGTCAAGACCATTGTGGACCAGGCCTACCAGCGGTGCGAGGAGATTCTCTCTCGGTGCCGCCGGGAGCTGGAAATTACCGCCCGGTATCTTCTGGACCATGAGACCATGGACGCCGAAGTCTTTGCCAAGGTCTTTGATGACCCTGGGGCCGAGGAATTTTCCGGCTATCAGCAAGCATAAAAAATCCCCGTTTTGCTGCAGGCAAAACGGGGATTTTTTTATACATATCCGTACATTCCGCGCACCGAAACCTCTCCGGCTGAGAGCGCTCTTCGGCTTCCATCCGGCATCTCCACCACCAGACGAAACTCGTCGTCAATCTCCACTGCCCAGGCCTCCTCTCGGGAAGCAGGCGTCACCAGCTGTACCTGGTGGCCGGGCGTCAGGCAGTCGGCGCGGTATTTCTCCAAATATTCCGCCTTATTCGCCGGGAACTGGGCGTACATCCGGTCCAGCGCCCGGGTCACCTCAATGGCCAGCTCTACCCGGCTCACGGGCTTTCCCAGCTGCTGACTCAGGGAGGTGGCCATATCCCGGATTTCAGGAGAAAAGTCCTCGGGCCGGTGATTCACATTGATGCCGATGCCAGGGATGAGGTACTCCAGGGCGTTGCTTTCGCTCTCCAGGCCCAGCTCGGTGAGGATGCCCACCAGCTTCTTTCCACCCAAAATGATATCATTGGTCCACTTGATTTGGGGCCGCACACCGCAGCAAGACTCAATTCCATCGCACACGGCCACCGCCACCCAGGCGGTGAAATCCGTGACCTCCGCAGGCTCCAGCTTGGGCCGGAGCAGCGCGGACAGATAAAGTCCACATCCCTTTGGCGACTGGAAGGTACGGCCCAGCCGTCCGCGGCCGCCGGTCTGCTCATCGGAGATGACTACCAGGCCCTCTTCCTCTCCGGCCATGGCCTGACGCTTACATTCGGTGTTGGTGGAATCTACCGTGTCCAGGCACAGCAGCTTCCGCCCAATCAAGCAGCCGCTCAGCGGCCCGGCCAGCTCTCCCGCCCGCAGGCGGTCCGGCCCTTCCTCCAGGCGGTAGCCCCGGTTGGGGGCGGAGGAAATCACATACCCCTCCTGCCGCAGGCCCTCAATGGCCTTCCAAACTCCGGCGCGGCTGATGCCCAAAGCACGGCTCATGGCCTCTCCCGACAGATATTCTCCCTGCCGCTCCCGCAGCAGCGACAGCACATTTTCCCGGCTCATAGCATCGTCCTCCCAATTTGGTTGGTTTTATTATAGGGAATTTCCCTCCCATCGTCAACGGGCGGGAAGTAGCTTTTCAAAATCTTTTCCCGCCCCCTCTTTTATATTTCTGTGTAATTTGTATAAATGAATCCGGTTTTAAATTGACTTTTTCTGTAAAATATGTATAATAAAAGTAGCGATTGGAGGATTGCTTATGAAGCTGGAGCAATGGTCCTGGCTGGAAGGGGCCCGGCTCACCGCTCTGGTGGGCCATTTCGGCACGGGAAAAACCGAGGTGTCGGTCAACATGGCCCTGGCTCTGGCAGAGCTTGGGCACAGGGTCACCCTGGCAGATCTGGACGTGGTGGACCCGTACTTCCGCTCCCGGGAGTGTGCGGCACTGTTTGCCCGGCGCGGCGTGGGGCTCATCACCAGTTCCCAGGCCTGTGTCAATGCCGACGTTCCCTCGCTTCCCGCCCAGGTCCAGGCTCTCTTCGAGCCGGACTCCGGCTTTGGGGTGCTGGACATCGGCGGAGATGCCTCCGGCGCCCGGGTGCTGGCCCGGTACCATACGGGCTTGGTGCAGGCCGGAGCGCGGCTTCTGTGCGTGCTCAACGCCAACAGGCCCCTGACCAACACGCCAGAAAAGGCCATTGCCTATGTGGAGCAGATTCAGGAAGCCGCCAGGCTTTCCATTGCGGGTCTTGTGAACAACACCCACCTGTGCTCACAGACGACACCCGAGGACGTGCTGGCGGGAGCGGAGCTGGCCCGCACGGTCTCCCAGCGGACCGGCATTCCCCTCATGTGTCACACGGCAGTCCAAAATGTACTGGACCGTCTGCCCCCCATGGACGAGCCGGTCTTTCCAATCACCCTGTACATGAAGAAACCCTGGGAATAAATTTGGGAAAAGGAGGTCTCCCCCATGGCCATTCACCTGCACTTTGACCGGGATCTCTGCAAGGGCTGCCAGCTGTGCATCTCCCTTTGCCCCAAGCACATTCTCGCCCTGGACAGCGCCCCCAATACCAAGGGATACCGCCCGGCCTGCTGTACGGACGAGAGTGCCTGCATCGGCTGTGCCAGCTGTGCAAAAATCTGCCCGGACTCGGTCATCACCATTACGAAGGATTGAGGAGGGATTCGGGATGCAAAAGCGTGAGATCTGGAAGGGGAGCGAGGCCATCGCCGAGGCGGCGATCCGTGCGGGCTGCCGGTGCTTCTTCGGCTATCCCATCACGCCCCAAAACGAAATTCCGGAATATATGTCCCTGCGGCTGCCCCAGGCGGGGGGCGTATTTGTCCAGGCAGAGTCGGAACTGGCCGCCATCAACATGGTCTACGGGGCTGCCGCCTCGGGTATGCGGGCCATGACCTCCTCCTCCTCTCCGGGCATCAGTCTGAAGCAGGAGGGCATCAGCTATCTGGTGGGGGCCCAGCTTCCCGCGGTCATCGTCAACGTCATGCGGGGCGGCCCCGGTCTGGGGTCCATCCAGCCCTCTCAGGGGGACTACTACCAGGCTACCCGGGGCGGCGGCAACGGAGACTACCGCACTGTCACCCTGGCCCCTGCCACCCTCCAGGAGGCCGTGG
>DBFWXD010000212.1:0-4376 GCA_048215895.1 Eubacteriales bacterium | reverse complement strand
GGAATTCGGATGATGATTCTGTTTATTGTTGGAGGGAACCTGGGATGGACGTGAGACACGGAGGAGACTGGGCGGGCTTTCAGGCCCGGTATGGCCGTCCGCCGCTGGACTTTTCCGCCAGCCTCAGCCCCCTTGGCCTGCCGGAGGGGGTGCGCCGGGCGGCCCAAGCCGCCCTGGAGGAGGCAAACCGCTACCCCGATCCCCTGTGCCGGGCCCTGCGGACAAGACTGGGGGAGTACCACCACCTGAGTCCGGAGTACATCCTCTGCGGAAACGGGGCGGCCGACCTCATTTTCCGTCTGGCGCTGGCCAAAAAGCCGAAGCGAGCGCTGCTGCTTGCCCCCACCTTCGGGGAGTATGAGCATGCGCTGGAAACCGTGGGCTGTGAGGTGGAGCACTTTTTTCTGGAGGAGAAGAAAGACTTCCAGGTGACCGAAGCACTGCTGGAGCGCATTGTGCCGGGGCTGGATCTCCTGATATTATGTGAACCAAACAACCCCACCGGGCAGGTGACCGACCGTGCCCTTTTGCTGGACATTCTGGAGCGCTGCGCCCAGACCGGCACCCTCCTGGCGGTGGACGAGTGCTTTCTGGACTTTTTGCCCCACCCGGAGGAACATAGCCTCATGGATGAAGTCCCCGCCCACAAAAACCTGCTAGTGTTCCGGGCCTTTACCAAGTGCTATGCCATGGCGGGCCTGCGCCTGGGGTATTGCCTGTGTGCCGACCGCGCTCTTTTAGAGAACATGGCCCGGATGGGCCAGGCCTGGGGGGTGTCCTGTGTGGCCCAGGGGGCCGGACTGGCCGCCCTGGAGGAGGAAGCATATCTGGAGACGCTGCGGGATCTTATGGAGCGGGAGCGCCCCCTGCTTCAGAGCGGTCTGGAGGCGCTGGGCTGCCGGGTGATTCCTGGACAGGCCAATTTTCTCCTCTTTCAAAGCCCGGTGCCAAATCTAAAAGAGCGCTTGGGGGAGAAGGGCATTTCCATCCGCAGCTGCCAGGACTTTTTGGGCCTGGGCCAGGGGTGGTACCGGGTGTGCGTGCGCACCGGAGAGGACAACCAGCGGCTGCTTTCGGCCATAAGGGAGGTTCGGTAGATGGCAAAGCGAATTATGGTGCAGGGCACCATGTCCGGAGCGGGGAAGAGCCTGATTGCCGCCGCCCTGTGCCGGATTTTCCGGCAGGACGGCCTGCGGGCCGCCCCCTTCAAAAGTCAGAACATGGCCCTCAACAGCTACATTACCCACGACGGCCTGGAGATGGGCCGGGCCCAGGTGGTCCAGGCCCAGGCGGCGGGGGTGGAGCCCGATGTGCGCATGAATCCAATCCTGCTCAAACCCTCCAGTGACACGGGCAGTCAGCTCATTGTGAACGGAGAGGTCCGCGGGGAGTATCGGGCCGCCGAGTACTTTAAAATGAAGAAATCCCTCGTTCCGGAGGTTCTGGCCGCCTATGAAAGCCTGGCGGCGGAATATGACATCATCGTCATCGAGGGGGCGGGCAGCCCCGCGGAAATCAATCTCCGCCAGGACGATATCGTGAACATGGGCCTTGCCCAGCTGGTGGACGCGCCGGTGCTGCTGGTGGGGGACATCGACCGGGGCGGGGTATTTGCCCAGCTCTACGGCACCGTGGCTCTGCTGGAAGAGGCGGAGCGGGCGCGGATTGCCGGCCTTGTCATCAACAAGTTCCGGGGGGACGAGGCGCTGCTGCGCCCCGGCCTTTCCATGCTGGAGGAGAAGACGGGAATTCCCGTCCTGGGGGTCATCCCCTACGCTCAGGTGGATATTGACGATGAGGACAGCCTCTCCCCCCGGCTGGGCCGCAGCGCCCACCGGAAGGCGGTGGATGTGGCGGTGGTGCGCCTGCCCCATATCTCCAACTTTACCGATTTTGCCCCCCTGGAGCGCCACCCGGCCCTGGGGGTGCGGTATGTGGGCCGCCCGGACCAGCTGGCGGGGGTGGACCTCATCGTCCTCCCGGGCACCAAGGCCACCATGGAGGACCTCCGGTGGCTGCGGGAGAGCGGCCTGGAGAGCGAAATCAAAAAGTGTGCCGCCGCCGGGACCCCGGTGCTGGGGGTGTGCGGAGGCTATCAGATGCTGGGAGAGAACCTCTCCGACCCGGAGGGTGTGGAGGGAGGCGGCGAGATGGCCGGGCTGGGGCTGCTGCCCTGCCGCACAGTCTTTGCTGCCCAAAAGACCCGTACCCGGGTGGACGCTGTGACCGCTGTCCCTTTTTTGGAAGACGTTTCCCTCAGCTGCTATGAGATCCACATGGGCCTTACTGAGAGGACGGGCGGCGTACCCTTTGCCCGGTTCCCCGATGGCCGGGAGGAGGGGGCGGCGGCAGGCAAGGTGCTTGGCACCTACCTCCACGGCCTGTTTGACACCGGGGCGCTGGTGGAGCAGCTGGCCGTCTGGCTGATGAAGGAGAAGGGGCTCACCCCGGAGCACATCCGGGTGGAGAGCCAGGAGGACTACCGGGAGCGGCAGTATGACCGGCTGGCCCGGGTGGTGCGGGAGCACCTGGACATGAAGGCCGTTTACCGGGCCATGGAGGAATATCAATGAGTACAAAAATGCTGCCGGGAGAGATTGAACGCACCAGCATGGAGATCATAGCCGGGGAACTGGCCCAGCGGGGGATTGTGGTTCCACCGGAGCAGGAGGCGGTGGTGAAGCGGGTCATCCACACCACCGCGGACTTTGACTTTGCCCAGGCCCTGCGCTTCAGCGAACATGCGGTGGCCCTGGGGGTGACGGCCCTGGAGAAGGGGACGAATATCGTCACCGACACCAACATGGCCCGCTCGGGGGTCAGCCGCCCCAGCCTCGCCAAGCTGGGGGGAGCGGTGTTCTGCTACATGGCCGACGAGGACGTGGCCCGTGCGGCCAAGGAGAACGGCACCACCCGGGCGGTGGCGGCCATGGAGAAAATGGCCCGGGAGCAGCCGGGGGCCATCCTGGCTGTGGGCAACGCCCCCACCGCCCTGCTGGAGCTGGCCCAGCTCATCGAGGGGGGCCTGCGGCCCGCCCTGGTCATTGCCGCCCCAGTGGGCTTTGTCAACGTGGTGGAGAGCAAGGAGCGCATCTGGCAGGTGTGTCTTGCCCACCAGGTACCCGTGATTGCCGCCATGGGGCGCAAGGGGGGCAGCGGCGTGGCCGCCGCCATCTGCAACGCCCTGCTCTATACGGCTACGGGCCGAACGGTATAAAAAAGCAGAGAACGGAAGCTTCCGTTCTCTGCTTTTTGTTTGCGGTTGTTACTTCTGGGTGCCCCAGAGATCCTCGGGGTAGAGCCCCTGGGCGGTCTTCTCCGCCAGAGCAGCCACCACCATGGGCTTGTCCTCGTGATAGGTGACCCCGTACCACTTGTCGTGGGAGCGCAGCACCTTCACCCGGGCCTTGTGCTCCTCCAGCAGCTGGGTGACCACGCTGGGCAGGAAGTACTCCCCCTTCAGGGGATTTTCGGCCAGAGCCTTGTCCAGGAAAGCGGGGAAGCGCTTCTCCGCCTCAGTGAGGAAGCTCTTGGTGAAGCCCCACAGGTTCATGGACACAATGGTGTCCCCGGGCAGGGCGGTCCAGGTCTTGCCCTCGTCCTCGGTGTAGCGGGCGTTAGCTCCGTCCTTCTCAATGTGGGTGCGCTCGGTGACCTCCCGGAGGTAGCCCTCCCCGTCCTCCACGCACACGCCCCGGGCCACGTGGCCGTTTTCGGTGACGGTGTTGCCCACCAGATAGCCCACCATGGCATACTCATAGCAGCCCTCCTGGTCGGGGTGGGTGGAGAGGTAGTCGTAAATCACTTTAAATCCCTCGGGGCCGTAGCAGTCATCGGCGTTGATGACAGCAAAGGGCCCGTCGATGATCTTCCGGGCGGCCAGAATGGCGTGGGCGGTGCCCCAGGGCTTCACCCGGCCCTCGGGGACCGCGTAGCCCTCGGGAAGGTCGTTAAGGTCCTGATAGGCGTACTTCACGTCCATGACCTTGGAGAGACGGTCGCCGATGCCGGCCTTGAAGGCGTCCTCGATCTCGTGCTTGATGACAAAGACCACGGTTTCAAAGCCCGCCCGGCGGGCGTCATAGATGGAGTAGTCGATGATCAGCTGGCCGTGGTTTCCCACCGGGTCCAGCTGCTTCAGGCCGCCGTAGCGGCTGCCCATACCGGCGGCCATAACCACAAGAACAGGCTTGTTCATACTGCGTTACCTCCTGAAATGGGGAGGGGCAAAGACTGCCGCTCGGCTCCCCATGAATGTCCTGCCATAAACGGCGAATATTATTATAATATATCCCAGCCGGCCAGGCAATAAAAAAAGGGGGATTCCTGCAAAAATCTGCCGGGACAGAGAGAAGCGGACCAATCCCAGGCCGCAT
>DBFWXD010000211.1:0-7491 GCA_048215895.1 Eubacteriales bacterium | reverse complement strand
CGCCCTGTGCACCCTGCTGGATCAGTTCTCCGGCGAGGAAACGTAAGAACCAACCGTGAATTCAGAAGAAAGCGAGTGGATTTTTTAGCATGGTCGTTAAGGATGTAATGTATGGCAAGACCCCGCGAAAGAGTTTTGCCCGGTACCAGGAAATTCTGGAGATGCCCAACCTGCTGGAGGTCCAGAAAACTTCCTATCAGTGGTTTTTGGAGACCGGCCTGCGTGAGGTCTTCAAAGATGTCGGCGCCATTGTGGACTACGCCGGCAACCTGGAGCTGACCTTCGAAGACTTCTCCATGGACGAGAAGCCCAAGTATGATGTGGAGGAGTGTAAGGCCAGAGATGCCACCTACGCCGCTCCCATCAAGGTGAAGGTGCAGCTGCGCAACACCCAGAACAACCAGATCAACGAGCAGGAAATCTTCATGGGAGATTTCCCCATCATGACTCAGGCCGGCACCTTCGTTATTAACGGCGCCGAGCGTGTCATTGTTTCCCAGATCGTCCGTTCTCCCGGCATGTACTATTCCCGCACCGCGGACAAGGCGGACAACCTGACCTTCGCCACCACCGTCATTCCCTACCGCGGCGCCTGGCTGGAGTATGAGACCGACCTTTCCGACATTTTCTATGTCCGTATCGATAAGAACCGCAAGTTGCCCATCACCTGCCTGATCCGTGCCCTGGGTCCCCGCACCGATGCGGAGATCATCGAGCTGTTCGGCGAGGATGAGCGCATCCTGGCCACCCTGGAAAAGGATGCCTGCAAGAGCTATGAGGAGGCCCTGCTGGAGATCTACCGCAAGCTGCGTCCCGGCGAGCCCCCCACGGTGGATTCCTCCAAGACTCTGCTGGAGGCCACCTTCTTTGACCCCCGCCGCTATGACCTGAGCATGGTGGGCCGCTACAAGTTCAACAAGAAGATGGCCCTGTGGACCCGCCTGTCCGGCCAGAAGCTGGCTCAGCCCGTGGCCGATCCCCGCACCGGCGAGATCATCGCCGAGGCCGGCGAGATCCTCACCCGTGAGCGCGCCAAGGAGCTGGATAACCGCGGCGTGAATGAGGCCATTGTGGATGTGGACGGCAAGCAGGTCAAGGTGTTCTCCAACAACATGGTCCACCTGGAGGACTTTGTGGACTTCGATCCCGCCGAGGTGGGTGTGGACGAGATGGTGTTCTTCCCCGCCCTGTGCACCCTGCTGGATCAGTTCTCCGGCGAGGAGCTGAAGGACGCCATCCGGGAGCACCTGGATGACCTCATTCCCAAGCACATCACCGTGGAGGACATCATGGCCTCCATCAACTACCTCAACTGCCTGGCTCACAACATCGGTACCCCCGATGACATCGACCACCTGGGCAACCGCCGCCTGCGCTGCGTGGGCGAGCTGATCCAGAACCAGTTCCGCATCGGCTTCAGCCGTATGGAGCGTGTCATCCGGGAGCGCATGACCACCCAGGACCTGGACGTGGTCACCCCCCAGAGCCTCATCAATATCCGTCCTGTCACCGCCGCCATCAAGGAGTTCTTCGGCAGCAGCCCGCTGAGCCAGTTCATGGACCAGACCAACCCTCT
Organism: Eubacteriales bacterium; assembly: GCA_048215895.1. GTDB lineage: Bacteria > Bacillota > Clostridia > Oscillospirales > Oscillospiraceae > Lawsonibacter. Next base: position 5,915 of record DBFWXD010000211.1, on the reverse strand, counting down.
GGCTGAGCTGACCCACAAGCGCCGTCTGTCCGCTCTGGGCCCCGGCGGTCTGAGCCGTGACCGGGCCTCCTTCGATGTCCGTGACGTACACTACTCCCACTATGGCCGTCTGTGTCCCATTGAGACTCCCGAAGGTCCTAACATCGGCCTGATTTCCTACCTGGCCTCCTATGCCCGCATCAACCGCTTCGGCTTCATCGAGGCCCCCTACCGCAAGGTGGATAAGGAGACCGGCAAGGTCACCGACCAGATCGAGTATATGACCGCCGACGTGGAGGACGAGTACACCATCGGCCAGGCCACTGAGCCTCTGGACGAGAACGGCTGCTTCATCAACGAGCGTATCACCTGCCGTCACCGCAATGAGACCATCTCCGTGGACCGCCACCAGGTGGACTACGTGGACGTGTCCCCCAAGATGATGGTGTCCGTGGCCACCGCCATGATCCCCTTCCTCCAGAACGACGACGCCAACCGTGCTCTGATGGGCGCCAACATGCAGCGTCAGGCCGTGCCTCTGCTGCGCCCCGAGGCCCCCATTGTGGCCACCGGCCAGGAGCACAAGAACTGCATCGACTCCGAGGTCGCCATCCTGGCCGAGGGCCCCGGTACCGTCACCCGTGTGTCCGCCCGGTACATCACCGTGGCCTATGACAACGGCGAGACCAAGGAGTACCGCCTGACCAAGTACCTGCGTTCCAACCACACCACCTGTATCAACCAGCGTCCCATCGTGGAGGCCGGTCAGCGTGTGGAGTTCCAGGACGTGCTGGCGGACGGCCCCTCCACCGACCACGGCGAAATCGCCTTGGGCCGTAACATTCTCATGGGCTTTATGACCTGGGAAGGTTACAACTACGAGGACGCCATTCTGCTTAACGAGCGTATCGTCCGGGATGACGTGTTCACTTCCATCCACATCGAGGAGTATGAGACCGAGGCCCGTGACACCAAGCTGGGCCCCGAGACCATCACCCGTGATATTCCCAACGTGGGCGAGGACGCCCTGAAGGACCTGGACGAGCACGGCATCATCCGTGTGGGCGCCGAGATCCGCGCCGGTGACTACCTGGTTGGTAAGGTTACCCCCAAGGGCGAGGCCGAGGCCACCGCGGAAGAGAAGCTGCTGCGGGCCATCTTCGGTGAGAAGGCCCGTGAGGTCCGTGACACCTCCCTGAAGGTGCCCCACGGCGAGGCCGGTATCGTGGTAGACGTAAAGGTCTTCACCCGCGAGGACGGCGACGAGCTGGGCCCGGGCGTCAACCAGGTAGTCCGTGTGTATATCGCCCAGAAGCGTAAGATCTCCGTGGGCGACAAGATGGCCGGCCGCCACGGTAACAAGGGTGTTGTGTCCCGAATTCTGCCCCAGGAGGATATGCCCTTCCTGCCCGACGGCACCCCCCTGGACATCGTACTGAACCCCCTGGGCGTGCCTTCCCGTATGAACATCGGTCAGGTGCTGGAGGTCCACCTTGGCTATGCCGCCAAGACCCTAGGCTGGAAGGTGGCCACCCCCATCTTCAACGGCGCCACCGAGGAAGACATTCAGGAGTGCCTGAAGATGGCCGGCCTGGCCCGTGAGGTGGGCCGGGATGAGCCCCTGATCGGCAAGCAGCTCTATCTGGCCGACGAGAGCCAGGAGGGCGGCATGCGCGCCCTCACCGCTGAGGAAATGGCCGACGACAAGCAGGTTGCTGTCTGGCAGCAGGAGGGTCTGCTGCGCCTGGTGGACGGCAAGAACTGGCTGTATGACGGCCGTACCGGTCGGCGCTTTGATAACCCCGTTACCGTGGGTTACGTGTACTTCCTGAAGCTGCACCACCTGGTGGACGATAAGATCCACGCCCGTGCCACCGGCCCCTACTCCCTGGTCACCCAGCAGCCTCTGGGCGGCAAGGCCCAGTTCGGCGGCCAGCGCTTCGGTGAGATGGAGGTGTGGGCTCTGGAGGCCTACGGCGCTGCCTATACCCTGCAGGAAATCCTTACCGTCAAGTCCGACGACGTCACCGGCCGTGTGAAGACCTACGAGGCCATTGTCAAGGGCCTGAACGTGCCCAAGCCCGGCGTGCCCGAGTCCTTCAAGGTTCTGATCAAGGAGCTGCAGTCTCTGTGTCTGGACATCCGAGTGCTGGATGAGCAGGGCAACGAGATTGAGCTGAAGGACGACGACGATGACGGCTACCAGCCCGTCCGGGACGACTACTACGACCGGGACGATGACTTCGGCTACCAGAGCGACGCCGATTTTGCCTCCGCCGGCGGCTTCACCTTTAAGGGTGAGAGCGACGACGACGACCTGACCATCGAGGCATCCGAAGAGGACTCTGACGAGACCATGTTTGCCTCCGAAGACGATTATAACTAAGAAAGGGAGGAGAGTTTACAATGAGTTACGCTGAGTTTGACGCCATCCGAATTGGCATCGCCTCCCCCGAGCAGATCCGTGAGTGGTCCTTCGGCGAGGTCAAGCGCCCTGAGACCATCAACTACCGCACTCTGAAGCCCGAGAAGGACGGCCTGTTCTGCGAAAAGATCTTTGGCCCTACCAAGGACTGGGAGTGTAACTGCGGCAAGTATAAGAAGATCCGCTATAAGGGCAAGGTGTGTGACCGCTGCGGCGTGGAGATCACCAAGGCCAAGGTCCGCCGTGAGCGTATGGGCCACATCGAGCTGGCCGCTCCGGTCTCCCACATCTGGTATTTTAAGGGCATCCCCTCCCGGATGGGCCTGCTGCTGGACATCAGCCCCCGTATCCTGGAGAAGGTCCTCTACTTTGCCGCCTATATTGTCATTGACCCCGGCTTCACCCCCCTGTCCAAGAACCAGATCCTCTCCGAGAAGGAATACCGGGACATGCGGGAGAAGTATGAGGACGACTTTGACGCCGGCATGGGCGCCGAGGCTGTGAAGAAGCTCCTGCAGCAGATCAACCTGGAGGAGCTGAGCGAGCAGCTTCGTAAGGAGCTGAAGGACGCCTCCGGCCAGAAGAAGGCCCGCATCGTCAAGCGTCTGGAAGTGGTGGACGCCTTCCGCCTCTCCGGCAACAAGCCCGAGTGGATGATCATTGACGTACTGCCCGTCATCCCCCCCGAGATCCGGCCCATGGTTCCCCTGGACGGCGGCCGCTACGCCTCCTCCGACCTGAACGACCTCTACCGCCGGGTCATTAACCGTAATAACCGTCTGAAGCGCCTGATCCAGCTGAAGGCCCCTGACATCATCGTGCGCAACGAGAAGCGCATGCTCCAGGAGGCCGTGGACGCCCTCATTGACAACGGCCGCCGCGGCCGTGCCGTCACCGGCGCCAACAACCGTGCACTGAAGTCCCTGAGCGACATGCTCAAGGGTAAGCAGGGCCGTTTCCGTCAGAACCTGCTGGGTAAGCGTGTTGACTACTCCGGCCGTTCCGTTATCGTGGTCGGCCCCTCCCTGAAGATCTATCAGTGCGGCCTGCCCAAGGAGATGGCCATTGAGCTGTTCCGCCCCTTCGTCATGAAGAAGCTGGTGGACGACGGCCTGGCCAACAACATCAAGGCTGCCAAGAAGATGGTGGAGAAGGGCGAGGGCGCCGTTTGGGACGCTCTGGAGTTTGTGATCAAGGATCACCCCGTTATGCTGAACCGCGCGCCTACCCTGCACCGTCTGGGTATCCAGGCCTTCGAGCCTGTCCTGGTAGAGGGCCGCGCCATCAAGCTGCACCCCCTGGTGTGTACCGCCTTTAACGCCGACTTCGACGGCGACCAGATGGCCGTTCACGTGCCTCTGTCCGCCGAGGCTCAGACCGAGGCCCGTGTGCTGATGCTCTCCGCCAACAACCTGCTGCGTCCTCAGGACGGCGGCCCGGTTACCATCCCCTCTCAGGATATGATCCTGGGTGCCTACTACCTCACCTATGTCCGTGAGGAGCGGGACGTGAACCACGCCTTTGCCGACAAGGACGAGGCTATGCTGGCTTACGACGCCGGTGTGGTCACCCTCCACACCCCCATCCGGGTTCGTATGTTCCGGGAGATCGATGGGGTCATGCAGCACAAGCTGGTTGAGACCACCGTGGGCCGCCTCATTTACAACGAGGCCATTCCTCAGGACCTGGGCTTTGTGGACCGCAACGATCCCGAGACTATGTTCGACCCCGAGATCAACTTCGTGGTGGGCAAGAAGCAGCTGGGCAAGATCATCGACAAGTGCATCACCAAGCACGGCTTCACCATTGCCGCCGGCGTGCTGGACGCCATCAAGGACCTGGGCTATCACTACTCCACCCTGGGCTCCCTGACCGTCGCCATCGCCGACATGACCGTGCCTGCCAAGAAGTATGACCTGATCCACGCCACCGAGCAGGAGATCATCAAGATCGACCGGCAGTACCGCCGCGGTCTTATTACCAACGACGAGCGCTACCGTCTGTCTGTTTCCGCCTGGGAGAAGACCACCAAGGACGTGACCGACGCCCTGCAGGAGTCCATGGACCAGTACAACCCCATCTTCATGATGGCCGACTCCGGCGCCCGTGGTTCTATGGCTCAGATTCGTCAGCTGGCCGGTATGCGTGGTCTGATGGCCGATACCGCCGGCCGTACCATCGAAATCCCCATCAAGGCCAACTTCCGTGAGGGTCTGTCCGTTCTGGAGTACTTCATCTCCTCCAGAGGCGCTCGAAAGGGCATGGCCGATACCGCTCTGCGTACCGCCGACTCTGGTTATCTGACCCGTCGTCTGGTTGATGTCTCCCAGGAGGTCATCATCCGCGAGGACGACTGCGGCACCGACGACGGCATCGAGGTCAGCGAGATCGAGGAGCACGGCCAGGTCATCGAGACCTTCGCCGAGCGTGTCCACGGCCGCTACCCCGCCCACGACATTGTGGACCCCACCACCGGCGAGGTCCTGTTCACCCGGGACACCATGCTCCGCAAGGACGACGCCGCTGTTCTGGAGGCTCACGGCATCCACGCCGTCAAGATCCGCAGTGTGCTTACCTGCCGCGCCCGCAGCGGTGTGTGTGCCAAGTGCTACGGCATCAACCTGGCCATCGGCGAGCCTGTGGGCGCCGGTGAGGCCGTTGGTATTATTGCCGCTCAGTCCATCGGCGAGCCTGGTACTCAGCTGACCATGCGTACCTTCCACACCGGCGGCGTAGCCGGCGGCGATATCACGCAGGGTCTTCCCCGAGTCGAGGAATTGTTCGAGGCTCGTAAGCCCAAGAAGATGGCTCAGCTGGCCGAGATTGGCGGCCGGGTGACCATCGAGGAGACCAAGCGCAACGTCATGTGCAACCTGACCATCACCGCCGACGACGGCGAGGTAGTGACCTATGCGCTGCCTTACTCCGCTGGCATCAAGGTCAAGCACGGCGATGTGGTGGAAAAGGGCTTCCAGCTCACCGAGGGCGCCCTGTCTCCCCACGAGGTGCTGCGCATCCGCGGCCTGTCCGACTGTCACAACTATCTGATCCGCGAGGTTCAGAAGGTGTACCGTCAGCAGGGCGTTGACACCAACGATAAGCACATCGAGGTGATTGTCCGCCAGATGATGCGGAAGGTCCGTGTGGAGGAGGCCGGGGATTCCACCCTGCTGTCCGGTTCCACCGTGGACATCATCGAGTTCCTGGACGCCGAGCAGGCTGTTAAGGACCGCATTGCTGCTGGCGAGAAGAACGAGATGGGTGAGGAGCTGCGTCTGCCCACCTGCACTCGTTTGCTCATGGGTATCACCAAGGCCTCTCTGGCCACCGAGTCCTTCCTGTCCGCCGCCTCCTTCCAGGAGACCACTAAGGTCCTGACCGAGGCCGCTATCAAGGGTAAGGTGGACCACCTCCAGGGTCTGAAGGAGAACGTCATCATCGGTAAGCTGATCCCCGCCGGTTCCGGCCTGGCTCAGTACTGCAAGGAGGACATGATCGATGACGAGGGCAA
>DBFWXD010000210.1:0-31453 GCA_048215895.1 Eubacteriales bacterium | reverse complement strand
CTGCTGGATATGCGAGCGAACGGGAATATATGAAACAAAAGAATGGTCGGCAGCAGCACCAGGAAGGTGGGGAAAAACAAGCCGCTGAAATCGTATGATTTCAGCGGCTTGCTGGTTGATTGAACCCCGTATGGGATACAGCTCTTGCCGGGATGGGATTCCAGAAAAGGTCCAGAAAGGATAAGGTAAGGGGATTTTGGAAAGCGTATCGAGAAAGAGGGGGGCTATCTTATTGAGCCTGAGCTTTTTTGATATGTCTGTACATGGCCACGCAGAGCAGGGCAGCGACGATGCCGCTGGCGGCCAGGAAGCCGAAAATGTAATTGTAGCCCGCCTGACCGTACTGATCTAGCCAGGAACCAAACATAACGGAGTAAAACGCATCCGGGAGATAGCCCACGATGGAAACGATACCCACGGCCGTGCCGGTGAGGGCCTTTTTGATCTTAACCTCCGGAATCAAAGAAGCAATCAGACCATAGGTCATCATGACAATGGCACTGGGGATCAGGGAATAGATGCTGGCAAAGGTGGCGCTGATGTCAGAGGGGAGGAACAGAACGGCGCCAAACAGGACAGCCAAAATGATGAATGCAACCGTCAGCCACCGACTGGTGGAATGGAACACCCGGTCGGCAATCCAGCCGCCGATGGGGGTCAGCAGCAGGAGCAGGTAGGTTCTGACTGCGGAGAGGAAACCGGAATCTGTGACGGAGACGCCGACTACATCCGTCAGATAGGGCGTGAAATAAGAGGTGCTGGAATAGAAGCCATATCCGATCAGCATGACAATGGCGATGTACCACACCACACGGCTTTTCGCAAGCTCTTTCACATCGCCCATGGAGAACTTGGGTTCGTCATCTTCAATCTGAACGGCCTCTTCTACGCCCCGCAGCAGGAACATCAGCAAAATTCCCACCGCTACCGGGACAATGGCGCCAAACAGGGTGGCGCGGAAAAAGCCGTTTTCCATGGTGTCGCCGGTGCCGTAAATCCACACGCCGGTCATGTTGACAATGGCGCAGGCCAGGCCATTACACGCATAATACACGCCATACAGGAAGCCCTGCTCGTCTTCATTGCCGATCATACGCACGGTCCGGTACAGTGCCGCCCACAAAACGAAGCCTGCACTGACGGCAAAGCCGGCCCATACGCATAGAGAAATGATCAGGTTCTTCATGGTGAACAGGTATACAAAGCCCAAAGCGCCGGTTGCAATGCAGGAGTAGGACAGAGCTTTTCGCGCGGAGATTTTATCCGCCAAAATACCGCCCGGCACGTAGAGGATCATATTGAAAATGGTATAGATGGTCATGAGGTAGCCGGACTGGGTATTGCTAATCCCCATGCTGGCCAGCTGGGCGTCGTAGAGAATATATTTGATATACGGCAGATAGAATACTGCGCCTGCCGCCAAGCCCAAGGCGGCGATGATGGTATATTTTTTAACTTTACTCATCACACAGTTCCTCCTGGAAAGAGTTGAGTTTGCGGAGCGTTTCAACGAGCAGGCGATAAACTTTATCTACCGATTCTACGTCCAGCTCCTCCTGAGTGGTATGTGCACCAAGAATGGTGGGACCAATGGAAATCGCTTCCCGGATGGAGGGACATTGTTCCATGATAATTCCACACTCCACGCCGGCGTGCACATTTTCACAGGCCGCTTCAGTTCCGAACAGCTGCCGGTACGCATCCTGCATGACCTGCAGCAGATGAGAGTCCTTTTGATATTGCCAGGCGGCATACTCGTCTTTTTCGACGGTGCTGCCCTCCAAGAAGTGAGTAAGCCGGGCAATCCGCTTTGCCTCGTCATGATACCAGGAGGCAAAGGAAGAGCGCAAGCTTAGTTCTGCGCTGATTTCGTTTTCTGTTTCCCAAAGCAAAGCCAGGTTGACGGAGGAGCAGACAAATTCGGACGTCTGGCTGCTGACTCCGTGAGGAAGGTTTTCCAGCAGGAGGAATACACGCTCGGCATCCTCGGATTCATAAACCGTTTCCCCGGCAGCGGTGACAAGAGCCTGAATCGTCAGGTCTGGTTCCTCATCGTTCCACTCATGGCAATGCTGGGCAACAAACTCAGCCACGGCCTGCTGGATTTCTTGGGGGTGGCTTGTGTTGAGCCAGGCAGAGGCTTGCGTGGGGATTGCATTGGAGCGGCTGCCGCCTTCCAGCTTGACCAGCTCCCAATCTGCCTGAGGCAGGCTGCGGAGGAGGCGGACAAGAAGCTTGATGGCATTTTCCCGCTTTTCCTGGATTTCCAGGCCGGAATGGCCGCCTTTGCCGCCGCTGATTTGGAGCAGAATTCCATGTGAGAACGAAGCAGGCCTTTTGCGAATGGGAAGTGTACATACACAAGAAATTCCGCCCGCGGCTCCGATGGTAAGGACGCCTTCCTCTTCGCTGTCCAGATTGATTAGATATTTTCCACGCAGATACGATGGCTGGAGCATCATGGCCCCTTCCATGGTTTCCTCTTCATTGGCGGTAAATACCGCTTCAATGGAAGGCAACTGAGGATCATCTTCCTCCAGAATGGCCAGCATCAGAGCCACACCGATGCCATCATCCGCGCCCAGAGAAGTTCCGGATGTCCGCATTCTGCCGTTTTCTACATGTACTCCCCTTGGGAGTTCAGCTCCTTCCGGAACAGCCTGGTCGGAGACCCAGACCATGTCGCTGTGGGCCTGGAGCACAACGGAAGGAGCGCCCGGATTGCCCGCCTTTTTCAGGATGACATTGTGATATGGGTCGCGCAGGACCGTCAGTCCCCGCTGGTGCCCAAATTGAGCCAAATGATCTGCAATTTTCTCTTCGTGATAAGAGGGATGCGGTATGGTTAACAGTTTATGAAAGTGGGATAATACCCGTTCACTTCCCATTTCGTCTTGAGCTCCTCTCTTCAGTTTGCTTTCTTTTAAGGCTTTCGCCGCAGACGTAGATGATCATGGCGATGGCGATGCAGATAACCGGAACTGGGATGAAATTACCGATTTCCACAAACCAGCCAAAGCCAACAGGGGCCTCTGTCATGGTCAGACCAACGACCGAAGCGCATAGCCAGGCGGCAATGGCGTCCCATTTGGTGGCAGAGGAGATGTCTGAAACCGCTTTGTCATATTCGGCGCGGTTGCAGAAATAGAAATCTGCAATCAGAATTCCGGCGATGGGTGTGATAAAGACGCCCAGAATGGACAAGAAGTCTACAAAGTAGCGATACACACCCAATGCCGCAATGGCTGTGCTGATGGCGCCCAGCAGGAAGGTAAGCTTCATGCGGGGAATTTTGGAAACTCCGTCTAAGGTGTTCATCAGGCCCAGGACGCTGCCGTAAAGATTGTTGTCGTTGGTGGTCCACTGACCTAAAATCAAAACCACAGCGCCAAACAGGCCCAGCCCCAGGGAAAGCACCATCACTTCTACCACGTTCCAGTTTTTGAAGGCATAGGTGAAAAATGCTCCGCAGACCATAACGGGCACATAGCCCCAGAAATAGCCAAGACTGATTCCGATGACGCAGTCCTTGGGCGTTTTGCAGAAGCGGCTGAAATCGCTCATCATGGCAATGCCCACGGCAAAGGAGCTGACCACCACGGAGATCCCGGCTGAAATGCTGATGGCGCTGCCGGTTGGGCCGGCGGAGAGAATTTCACCCGCTGGGATCATTTGGCAGGTCTTGGCGACCGCCACAGCACACAGCACGAACAGCAGAGGAACGCCAATCTCACTTAATTTCTTGATGGCCTTAAATCCAAACACAGCGGTTGTGGCCATGGCCAGTCCGCCGATGATGGTGAACAGGACGGTGGGAAGGGATACCCCGGCAATGTTGTGGATGAGGGCCGAGATGGTTTCGCCAAACAGATCGGCCTGAAAGGCGTACCATCCAAAATTACAAAAACAGAAGATAATACCGATGAGTTTGGAGCCTTTCAGACCAAAGGCACGTCTGCAGTTGATGGCGGTAGGCAGGTGTGTGTGCGTTCCGATGAGAGCTGCAATGGAGGCCAGCAGAAATACCACCAGCGCACCCAGCACGCTGACCAGAAGCATGTCACGGAAGGAAAGACCCTCGGCCAGAACTCCGCCGACCGCCAATCCGCTCAGACCAAAGCCCTCCCCCAGCCAGACCATGCCCTGCTCAAACCAAGTGCGCCGGGCAGAGGGGGGAACTGGTGTTTTCTCATAGTCATTAAACTTTTCTTCCAAGGTAACTGCCTGTTCTGCTGACCTCTGCATAGATTCACCCTCTATCAATTGGTTTGGTATCTGGAATCAATCCTCCAAAAATACGCAGTCTGTGTCAAAACCGAAAAATCTGGGGTTCAGAATTTCAAGAGCCTTGGGGGTCTTCCACAGCTCGTGGCAGGGGAAGCCCAGCACGCACAGCTCCATGCCCTCTTTGCTGTTGGGGTTGGTGATAGGCTTGCCGGTTTTGCGGTCCAGCACGCAGATGAGGTCGGGGCAAGTCAGGCGGACCTGGTCGTCGATCCACAGCATCATGTTCTCGTTTTTATACCAGACGCGGGCCTTGTGGTCGGCGTCATGGTCCAGACCGTCCAGATAAATATCGCCAAAGGTAAAGCCGTCTTTGTCATACCAGTTGGTATCCCCGGTAACCCGGCCGGTGAACAGCAGCTTGCCGTCGGCAGCCTTCAGAATGGCCTGGATGGGGTCCTGGCCGTTTTCTTCCGCTTCTCTTCTGGCCCGGCCCACCATTTGGGCCTTGCTGATGGCACCGGGAATCACCGCGTGCTTCAGGTCCTTGCCCAGGATGGGGTGGTCGGTCATACCAACTGCGCCGTTGGTGGCCACGGCCATAAACCGGGTGAGGGCTTCGGCCCGGGCATCCTCTTTTACCGTGGGAAGAATGGCCACATCGCCATAGATTGTGCCCACGGCCAGCGGAGTGATGGGCTGACCGGTGACATAGTAGGTGGAAAACTGCAGCTCGGGAACCGCACGTCCCGCGGCGTCCGCGTCAACGATGTACTTGCCGGTCTGGGCGGCAATGGCCATGACCTCGCCGGTGTTTCCGGCGCCATACTCAATGGAAACCACGCCGTGGAAGTTGGTGCCCATATACTTTTCCAGTTCCCGGACAGACAAGGCAATGTCGGAGCCGTCAAACAGCTCTTCCTCCACTTCCTGCTCCTCAGGAACCATGCAGCCGCAGTAATAGGGGCTGGCATAATATGCGTCATCCTGAATCTCGCTGAAATCCAGCAGCTTAAATTCCTTGCCCGCGTTCCACTGCTTTTCCACCACGGTAGTGCCCTCTACCAGAGAGCCGCCGCCGCCGGTGCCCAGGATAGCACAACCCATCATAATGTCATGAAGATCTTGCAAATTTAACTTTTTCACAATTTCTCAATTCCTTTCTTCCGGAAAATGTACGTTTATTATAGATCGATCACAACACTATATCATTATGCTAAAGTTCAACGCTGGATTTTTTTTGTTGTAAAAAACTACAATGGAGGATATGATAGTATTAAATTGTCAAAGGAGGACAGAAAATCATGGGAATTCAGGTCAGAGATGTGTTGGCATTGGATTTGTTGACCGATGCGAAGCTGGTTGCGGGAAAAGCCGGCCTTGACCGGGAGGTCCTCCGGGTGAATTTTACGGATTGTCCCCTTTGGGAAAGCGACCCTGGGTATTCTCTGGTACAAAAGGGCGATGTATATATTCTGAGTTTGTACATCCAAAGCCAAGATGAAAAAGAGCTCTACGATTTGATTAAGTTTTATATCCAGACGGGAAGTGCCTGCTGTATTGCCCTGGATACCTATGTAAAGGATTTTCCGGACAGTGTAAAACGGCTGGCAGATAAATACAAATACCCCATTGTGTCAATCAGTGACAAGATTCCCTATGCCAGCTTGATTCAAAAGATTACCAACCTGATCATGACGGAGCAGCTGGACATGTATACAGAGGTGAAGCTGCACACGCTGCTGCATGAACAGCTCTCGCCCCAAGAGCAGAAGGACACATGGAGCTACTTGGTTCCACACTGTCCATCCAGATATGTCTGCGTTTATGTAAAATTTTCTCAAGTGGCCCAAAATACGTTTCGCCGCGTGAAAAACAATATTTTTTCTCAGTTTCACATATCATTTCTCAATTACCGCAATGGCGGGTTCCTGGTGGTGGATCTGGGGGTTTATAAAAAGTTGGATCTGATTCTTAAAGCACTGCCCAATACATTCCCGCCGGAGCTTCCGGATTATATTCTGGGAATCAGCAATGTTGCAGACCGCACAGAGCAGCTTACGGCAGCATTTCACGAGGCGGTTGATGCAGCTTTGGTGGGAGAAATTACGGAAAACCGTATTACGTACTACGAACGCATCCCCATCTATCATTTGCTGCTGCCCCTAAGAACACACCAGGCGCTGGAGGAGTATTGCGAACATATTTTAGGCCCCCTTGAAGAGTATGAAGAGCACCACAACGTGGAGTTAATTGAAACGATTTCGGTGTATTTGGAACTGAATGGGAACATCGCGCAGACAGCGGCACAGATGAATACTCACGTCAATACCATTCGCTTTCGGATCAACAAAGCCCGGGCCCTTCTGGGACTGGAGGATGAGCCCTATGCCTTTATTGAGCGGCTGGGTGTGGCACTGAAAGGAAGACGTTTACTGCGGCAATAGGGGCTGTGCGGGTCACGGTTTGGATCAGACGGAAACTACCGTGTCACAAATGAAATGTCTGGATGCTATGCTGCTTTTTAGCCAGATAAAGAATTTTCCCAAAATACGTTTCATAAGTGCTTTGCTGGTCGCAGTGTTTGGGATCACTATGAATGGAAAAGAAGTTAGGATAATTCAGATACACTATAAGACAAAGAAATGGAATGATGTTTTTCGTGTGGTTTGGAATGATTTATGGCACGTTTCACTCAATTTGGCTTGCTCTTTAGTACTTGCTGAACAGGCGGTTTCCGTGTGCTCTGTGCGGCATTGTGGCAAGATGGCACCGCCAAGCGTCTGCTCTGGCCCGGCATAAGGCAGAGCGCCAATTGGCAGTAAACTTGGACATGCCAAAGGAGGGCAACTATAAAGTTGCCCTCCTTTGTTTTTTATTGGAATGATTTTCCCATACGGTTGGCAAAAATTAGAGCCTTTCTTATGATACGTTCAAGTCCTCCACTGCCACCAACATAGAGTCCTGTGGCTGATAAGATACCGTGATGGTATCTCCGATGTTAAGAATGGCGGTAATTGGATAGTCCTTTGCACTCACCGTGTAGTATACGTTTGCTCCCTCGAACTGAAAATAGAAAATTGTGTTGCCATCTATGTTGGCCTGGCGGATGTCCGTGATTACGCCCGTGCTTGTGCTGTATACGATATCCGAAGAAGATTCCCCGGATGTAACCGCCCCATCCTCTATGATGCTGTTTTCCAGAAGTAAGGCGTGGTAGTTTTCCTGACACTCGGCCAGAGAATAACCGGTTGCTACAATCTGGTACTGCTGTACGTTGACCATAGCATACATCTTGACCAGGCCAGCACTGTCCTTCAGTGCCATAAAGTAGGTCGGTTGGTCAGAAATATTCAGCAGCAGCGGGAAGGTTGCCTCATAGCTGTACTGCTGGACGGCACCCTGGGCAGAGGACATGGCAGAATATTCTTCCGCACCGGCACAGGAATAATAGCGAGCCTGTTTGGTGCGCTGATTGATCAGAATAAAACCAATGTTGCCGCGGTCGCCAGTGACAGAAGTAATGCCGGTATACATCCAAACATCATCGTCCTGGGCAATAAAGTTGTACCCCTGGGTTGTGGTAGTGCAGTCACTCTGGCCGAACAGGGAATTCCAGAAGCCATTGTGGTATTTTCCATAATAATTATATTGATTTACCAACAGATCGGCAGAAAATACCCGGTCTACCCAGGAGGGAATCTGATCCAAGTCATAGTATTCACATTCGCCGGTAACGGCATTGACCAATACCGCGCCAATGACATCAGTGCCGCCAAAGAGGCCGATGGTCTTGTCAACAACAGAGGCTACCCAATATGGCGTGCCCTGCTCATCGATTTCAAAATTTACCTCATCAAACATCAGCGTAGGATAGTGAAAGCGCAAATGTCGGTCCAAATCCCGGCTGAAATATTCAGAGGGCGAATACTTGATTCCCTCATCGATGCGTACGACGGTTACCTCCTGTGTACGCATATCAATGCGCATATAGGCGGGAATACCCTCACTCCGGTTGTTCCACCACTTGAAAAAATCACTGTAATTCAAATAATTTACACGGACGGGATTGCCCTGATAATTAATTTGAGTGGAGGAACTGCTGACGGTAAACTGGCTGACGAGGTCGCTGAGCTCACCCAGCTTACGGTTGGCCAAATTGTTAGAGGAAGCTTCATCCAGCATGGGAATCTGATTCCAGTTGATTTCGGAAACTTCGGCTGCAAAATCTCCCTCTTCAATGGTAAGCAAATCGGAGTAGTCGTAGGCACGGAGCAAAACCCAGCCAGTAACCGTTCCGATGCCTATAACCGCGAGTACTGCGGCAACGAGCCAGAAAGGAATCGGAAGCTTTTTCCTGCTGTACGATATGTATTCCATGGGTGTGTCTGCTCGGAACCCACGCAGGAAGATCATACAGGCGGAGAAAACCAGGCAAATCAGAATGATGAACCAATAAAACCCGAAGTTGTGGATATTAAGCGCCGGAAGTTCGATGTAGTAATACACGCCGGCAAATACGAGGGCAGCGAGCAGGCTGATAATCAGGCGAGAAGCGGCAGTTCCTTTCGGAGCCTTGGGCTGTGCCGGTTTGTGCTCTGGTTTGGCATCGCCTTTCCCACCATTATCATCGATTGCCGCTCCCAGAGGTCCCAAAAGTATTTTCAATAAAATATTCATTATGATTTCCTTTTCATTGTTACATGGTGTTACCGGAATGATCTTGCGTGCCGATGAGTGCTTCCAGGGCATCCGCCGCGGCGGTCATTTCCCCTATGTCTTTGTGCTTGAGCGCCCGCTTTGCGGTTTTGATCCCTTCGTCAAGTTGCTTTTTTTGTTCTTTCTCCATGCCTTTGCGGACTTCTTCACTGTGGTACAGCAGGCCTTCCAACCGGTCCTTTGCCTGTGCATCGGACTTGGCTTTGGCATCTTGGGCAGCGTATTGCTGAGCCTCCCGCACCGCCTGGTCAATCTCTTCCCGGCTCATATTGCTGGAGCCCTGTATGGTGATCTCCTGCCGTTTTCCGGTATCCCGGTCCAAAGCAGAGACATTGACAATGCCGTTGGCGTCAATGGTAAAGGTGACCTCGATCTGCGGTACGCCACGGGGCGCGCGGCGGATGCCGTTGAGTTTGAATTTTCCCAAACTTTTATTTTGACGAGCCATGGGCCGTTCACCTTGAAGCACATTGATTTCGACGGAGGACTGGAAGCTGGTTGCGGTGGTAAAGATCTGGCTCTTGGTGATGGGAATGGAGGTATTTCGCTCGATGAGGCGGGTGCACACGCCGCCCACTGTTTCAATCCCCAGTGAAAGGGGTGTGACATCCAGAAGCAGCAGTCCTTTTACAGTACCTGCCAGGACGCCGCCCTGCAGACACGCACCCAAGGCGACACATTCATCCGGATTGATGCCCTTGAAGGGTTCTTTTCCCGTAAACGATTTGACTGCTTCCTGAACGGCAGGGATCCGGCTGGAACCGCCGACCATCAATACCTTGCTGATTTGTGAGGTGGTTAAGCCGGAATCGGAAAGGGCTGCTTTTACCGGTTCCATGGTCTGGGCCACAAGATGCCCGGTCAGTTCGTTGAATTTTGCACGGCTCAGGACAAAAAGGAGGTGTTTGGGGCCGTCTTTGCCGGTGGCGATATAGGGAAGATTAATCTCTGTGGTGACCGCGCTGGACAGCTCGATCTTTGCTTTTTCCGCCGCCTCTCGGATGCGCTGCATGGCGCTGATGTCTTTTGACAAGTCGATCCGGTTCTCGCGCTTAAACTCTCGGACCAGCCAGTCACAGACACACTGGTCAAAATCATCTCCGCCCAAACGGTTATTACCAGAGGTAGCCAATACTTCGATTACGCCGCCGTTGATATCCAGGACCGAAACATCAAAGGTCCCGCCGCCCAAATCGTAAACCATGATTTTCTGCGGTTCTTCCTTATCAATCCCGTAAGCTAGGGCAGCAGAGGTGGGCTCATTGATAATGCGCTGAACATTTAGTCCGGCAATTGTCCCGGCATCCTTTGTGGCTTGGCGCTGGGCATCGGTAAAATAGGCCGGGACGGTGATGACGGCCTCCGTGACAGGTTCTCCCAAATAGCTCTCTGCATCTGCCTTCAGCTGCTGAAGGATCATGGCGGATATCTGCTCCGGCGTATAGCTTTTTCCATCAATGCTTATTTTTCTTGCCGTACCCATATCTCTCTTGATGGAACTAATGGTACGGTCAGGATTGGTGACGGCTTGCCGTTTTGCTGATTCGCCCACAAGCCGCTCGCCTGTTTTCGTAAAGGCCACAACAGACGGCGTTGTTCTGCTTCCCTGAGCGTTGGGAATGATCACGCGTTCGTTTCCCTCAAAAACGGCCACACAAGAGTTTGTCGTACCCAGATCAATACCGATTATTTTTGACATATATATTCTCCTTTTGGATTAGTTATCATTGCCATTGGAATAGCCACCAAACCAGGGCGGTGTCTGCTGCCCCCAATAGCCCGAAAATGGGGAGGCCTGTTCCGTTTGATTTTCCTCTGAGTGGTCCTGAGAACCATCCTGTTGTTCCGGATTTCCATTCTCTGGCGCAGGTTCTGTATACCCCGGAGGATAGGAGCCGGGGTAACCTGGATACGATTCTCCGTAATATTCCTCGAACTGTTCCATCTGACTTTGAATTTGATCTTGCTGTTGAGTACGCATGGAACGGGTCAGGAAGGTTGATACCAGATTAAGTAAAATAAAGCCCACGATTATATATACAAAAATCGATCTGCGATAGGTTGTATTTCCGCCTCTCTGGCCGGCCCATCCGAACGGATCATACGGATCGAAGTTTTCTTCATAGGGCTGCTCATAGTTTCCGTATCCACCGCTGTCATATCCGCCATAGGAGCCGCTGTCGGATCTTTGCTGCGCTCCATATCCATAGGCAGCATTCGTTTGGCCGGGATTTTTGATTTGCTCAAAGGCGGCATTGATCTCCGTCATCTTTCGGGCCGCTTCCGGATCGCCGGGATTAAGGTCCGGATGATATTTTTTGGCCAGCCGCCTGTATGCACGCTTGATTTCATCCTCGGATGCATCTTTTGAAACTCCAAGCACGCTGTAAGGATCATTCATCCCAGCTCACTCCTCATTATGTTTTCTTCTCAAAATGCTCGCCGCAATTTCGGCATGTAATGCAGATCTTGCCCTTTCCTTTTGGTACACGCAAGTGCTGTTTGCATTTGGGGCAGCGGTAAAACTTGTGGGTCTTACGCTGCCGGAAGCGCAACCTTTGGAAATTGCGCCATGAGAGATACGCTTCATTCTGCCGCTGGCATTTTTCAAGATTGCGTGAAAAGGCTCGGATGTATACATAACAAAGAAGCACCAGTGCTGCAAGGTACAGGAAAGCGATTCCGAGCAGTGAGCTGAGTACCAGAACGATTAAAGCCGCCCACAAGAGCATTTTGCCAAGGTCATCGATTCCGTTGCGACCGGAAAAAAACGAGAGAAGTTTATATTTCATGATCGATTGCACTCCTGTCATAGGTAAAGGATGTGCCAGTCATTATAGAGTGAGAAAATTAAGTTTCCGTCATCTAACATCAACTTTAGGTCAAGTTTTCCGGATTTTCTGAGGAATTTACAAATTGTTTATTTCTAGCGGGTCAATCAATGATACCCTTTACTTATCAGTTCATTGAAGAGAGGCAGGGAGCGGAATGTTTCGCATTTTGGTGGTGGAAGATGATAAAGGCATACGCGCGCTCATGGAGGATGCACTGACCGATGCGGGCTATGAACCCCTTCTGGCCCGTCACGGACTGGAGGCGCTAGAGGTTCTGGAAACAAAGCATATTGACTTGATCATACTTGACATTATGATGCCGAAAATGGATGGGTATGAGTTGCTCAAGCAGATTCGCGAAAGCGGCATGGACATGCCTGTTTTGATGGTGACGGCCAAACAGACTCTTTTAGACAAAAAGAAAGGCTTTTTGTTAGGGGCGGACGACTATATGGTAAAGCCCTTGGAGGAGGAGGAAATGCTGCTGCGGGTGGCAGCATTACTGAAGCGGGCTAAGATCCTGACGGAGAGAAAGCTGACCGTGGGAACCACGGAGCTCATCTACGACTCCTTGGCGGTCATCGCAAACGGGACGGAACAGGTGCTGCCGAAGAAAGAGTTTCTTCTGCTCTACAAGCTTCTTTCCTTTCCCAATAAAACCTTCACCCGCAGACAGCTGATGGATGAAATATGGGATCTGGACACGGAGAGTGATGAGCATACCGTAAATGTCCACATCAACAAGCTTCGGGACCGATTTCGGGATAACCACGATTTTGAGATCATAACCGTGCGCGGGCTTGGCTATAAGGCGGTGAAACGATGATAAAGCGGATGCTGCACTCCTCACGGGGCATCTTTGTCACCTGCGTGGCGATCACAAATGTCCTGTCCGGTTTCCTCACAACCTTTATTTGGCTAAAGCTGTCTGACTTTGCCCCCATCGGTGCGCTGCCGCAATCGCCGCTGCTGCCGATGTTGATTTCCACCTTGGTAGCGCTTCCCGTTTCCTCCGTGGTCAGCAAGCGTTCTGCAAAACCTTTGCAGGACATGATGAAAGCCACCAAATCCATCTCCAAAGGAGATTATTCTGTGCGGGTGGAAGAATCCGGTGAAGGTGATATTTGCGAACTCCTGCATAGCTTCAATCAGATGACTGCTGAACTGGGCAGTACAGAGATGATGCGCAGCGACTTTATCAATACGTTTTCTCATGAGTTTAAGACGCCAATCGTATCCATTCGCGGTTTTGCCAAGCGCCTTAGAAATGAGAATCTTTCCCCGGAAAAGCGGAAAGAATATCTGGAATACATAGCGGAAGAATCGGAACGGCTGTCCGACCTGGCCAGCAGTGTTCTTTTAATCGCCCGGTATGAAAATCAAAAACTGGTTGCAGAACAGTCGGAATACGATTTGGATGAGCAGATCCGTAACTGCGTTCTGCGGTTGGAAACCTTATGGAGCGCAAAGAGTATTACCTTTGAAATGGACTTGCCGAAACTGCCCTATATCAACAATGTGGAAATGATGGAGCATGTTTGGATGAACCTTATCAGCAATGCCATCAAATTCAGCCATGATGGAGGGCATATCTTTATTTCAGCCGCTCAAAATGCAGACAGCATTGTGGTGACCATTCGGGATGAGGGCATCGGGATCAGCCCATGTGAAATTGGTCACATATTTGATAAGTTTTATCAAGCGGATACCGCCCATTCGTCCGTTGGAAATGGGCTTGGCCTGTCACTGGTATACCGCATTATTCAATTGAGCGGTGGGTCCATCCATGTAAGAAGCGAACTTGGCAATGGTACGGAATTTACGGTTACCTTGCCTACGTTGCACGTATAAACCCGGAATACGCAAAGAAAGCATTCGATCAAATGTAGCGTACTACATAACATAGAAAAGTGAGTTCTCCGAAAAAAGCTCTTTCATCACAAATGTTTTGTCCATCCTGGAGACGGGATTTGAACTCATCATTTCGCAGTGTGCAAACAGAATACAGCCCCGTGCAAGGGGGCTATGCCTGCACAACTGCCGATGAAAATTAATTTACATTTTACATTATAGTGATCGATATATTTACAATCCTCTGGTACTCTCTATTTGTGCGCAAAAGCCGCATTATAAAATGGGAGGAATATCCGTATGAGTACCGTGGAGAAAAACACTGTCAACCAATCGCAGAAACTTATGATTTTTGTGCTGACCATGTCCCTGTATGGACTGGCCACTCTGTTTACCGAGCTGATTCCCAAGTTCCAGGTGGGACTTGTGGAGTTCTCTGTGGAGTATTTTCTGTTCATTCCCCTGACCCTGGCTATGCTCTTTGATCCCCTGTCCGCCGCTCTGGGCGCTGCCACCGGCGAGCTGGTGTTCAGCGAGATTATGCTGGGTCAGTTCGGCGGTCTGGGCGAGCTGGAGAAGTTCCTCACTGTCACCATTGGCGTGTACCTGGCCGGCCGGCTGGTGCGCGACCCCAAGAATCGCGCCATGGTGGGCGTAGCCGCCATTGCCGGCACCGCCGCCCAGCTGCTCATGGGTACCATCGTGGATATTGCCAAGGTCCAGTTTGCCGTGGAGGACTTCGAAGCGGTACCCGGCCTGCCTGAGAGCGTCTTTGCCACCGAGGGCTTTGCCTTCCTCAATGACCTGCTCTTCTCCGGTATTTTCTTCTGTCTGCTGCCCACCCTGTACCTGGTTCCCAAGCTGTACGGCAAGATTGAGCCCCTGCTGGGTATGGCTCCCCGCACCGCCGCCAGCACTGCCTCCGGCCTGAGCCCCAAGGCAATTCTGGTCTGCGTCATCGGCTTTGTCTGCGCCATCGCTGCCGAGCTGGCCGCCACTGCCGGCATGTCCCTGGTGGACTGGGAGGCCGAGTGGGCCGAGAGCGGCACCGCCCTGGCCGCCGGCATGGTTGTAGCCGCCGCCTTGGCTGTCATCGTACTGTTGGTGATGAAGAAGAACGGCGAAAAGAAAGCGGCCTGCTGATATGAACGCAATTGAAATCGACAGCCTGACCTACTCCTATCCAGGTGCCGCACAGCCTACCCTATCTGACATCTCCCTCCAGATTGAAAAAGGGGACTTCCTCGCGGTCGTTGGCAACAACGGCTGCGGGAAGTCCACGTTATGCAAGGTCCTCAACGGCCTGATTCCTCACTTCATCACGGGCGAGTTTCAGGGCGAAGTCCGGGTGGAAGGGCTGAGCACCCTGGCCAGCGACGTGGGAACCCTGGCCCAAAAGGTGGGCTATGTCTACCAGGACTTTGAAAATCAGATTGTTCGTCCCACCGTGCTGGATGACGCCTCCTACGCCTGTCTGAACTACGCCTTCCCCGATTATCTGGAGCGGGGAAAAACGGCGCTGCGCCAATGCGGGCTGGAGGATCGGGAAGAGGAGTATGTCTGGCAGCTGTCCGGCGGTCAGACCCACCTGCTGGCGCTGGCGGGTGCGGTATCCCTGAGCCCCGACGTACTGATTCTGGATGAGCCCATCGCTCAGCTGGACCCCATGCACGCCGACCGGATCTATGAGGTGCTGCGGGAGCTCAACCGCAAGCACGGCAAGACCATCATTGTGATTGAGCACCATACGGAGTACATTGCCGACTACTGCCGCCATGTGCTGCTGATGAAGGACGGACGGGTGCAGTGGCTGCTGCCCACCGGGGAGGCCCTCCAGCATGTGGAGGAGCTGGAGGAGTGCAACATCTTCCCGCCCCAGGTGACCCAAGCGGCCTATCGGCTGCAGAAGGAGGGGAAGCTCCTCGCCGGTGCACCCCTTCCTACCACGGTGGAGGAGGGCAGGGCCGCCTTTGCCTCCCTGCGCTGCCACCCTGGGAAAGTCCCGGCTCCCGCTGTCTGTCCCGCAGAGCAGAAGGCGGTTTCCTTTCAAAACGTCTCCCTTTCCTATCGCTCGGTGAAGGGGGAGCCCCGCACCATCTTTGACGGGCTGAATCTGGATATCCGGAAGGGCGAAAAGGTGGCCCTCATCGGTTCCAACGGGGCGGGCAAGTCCACCCTGATGAAGCTGATGGTGGGGCTGCTGCGACCCCAAAGTGGTACAATCTCCCTCTTTGATGAGCCCATCGGGGCAAAAAGGGCGGAGGATCTGTCCCGCCAGATCTCCCTGGTCTATCAAAACCCGGAGGAGATGTTTATCAAGGACTCCATCCGCTCCGACATCGCCTATGCCATGCAGGTACGGGGGCTGCCCGACTGGAAGGAGCGCACCGACGCCCTGCTGGAGCGCTTCCGGCTCACTCAGCTCCAGGACCGGGATGGCCGCCTCATGTCCGGAGGTCAGATGCGCCGGGCCAGTCTGGCCATTGGCGTAGCACTGGAGCCGGGCATCCTGCTGCTGGATGAGCCCACGGCCAACCTGGACATCGCCACCCGCCGGGAGATTATGGGTGTGCTGGAGGACATGAAGGACATCATTCAGACAGCCGTCATTGCTACCCATGACATGCAGCTGGTGTGCCAGTGGGCGGAGCGGATCATTGTGCTGCGGGGCGGCAAGGTGGTGGCCGACGGAACCCGGGACGAAATCTTCGCCCGGCAGGATCTGGTGGACCTGGTGGGCATCCGCCCGCCGGAGATCTTCTCCATGGCCCGCCGGCTGGACCCCAGGGCCCTGTGCTACACCATCGAGGAATTTACCAACTGCTTTCAGGAGGCATAAGCTATGGAACGTATGATGAACAAGCTGTCGGAGAGCGTCCTGGATAAATTCTCCATGGACTTTCTTCGCAGTCAGGTGTTGAAAAACGCCTACGGCAACGACGACACAGTGATTGCCGCCCTGGACCCCCGCATTCTCATTGGCTGGTACCTGTTTTTCGGGGTGGTCCCCTGGTTTGTCAACGACCTGTCCTTTCTGCTGGGCTGCTTTCTGCTGGTGATGGTCACCACCCTGCTGGCTCGTGTGGCGGGGCTGGTGCTCTTCCTCTTTGCCCTGGGGGTGTTTTCTCAGACCGGCTACCTCTTTTTGGCCACCCTTCTCTTCGGCGGAGATGCCTCGGCCATTGCACCTTTGCTGGTGCTCACCCTGAAGGTGGCCACTATTTCCCTGGCCTCGGTCACCGTGTTCTCCGGTCTGGACCCGGACCGGCTCAGCAACGGCCTTATGTGGTACGGCTGTCCCGAACGGCTGAGCTTTTCCATCTCCTACGCCTACCGCATGCTCCCCATGCTCATGGAGGAGTTCCAGAATGTGCTCCTCTCCTACCGCCTGCGGGGCAATCCCCCCGCTCATGAAACCCTGTGGGGCAAGGTGCGTTACCTTATCTATCAGGTAAAAATCGTCATGGAATCCTTCTACCCCCTGATGCTCAATACCGCCAAGCGCTCGCGCACCACGGTGGAGGCTCTGGAGCTGCGGGGATACCGCTATGCGGCCGTCAACAAAACCGTAAAAAAAATAAAGCTCTCCACCCTGAAAGTGTCGTATAATGATTTATTATTCCTGGCACTGTCTGCACTGTGGGTGGCCCTGTGCATTCTCTGTTCCACTTTGCTCTGAAAGAAGGTTTTTTCCTTGCGACTTGATTTTCACACCCATGGAAAGCTGGCCAAAAAGCTGCCCTTTTCCACCGCCTATACTGACTGGCTCTTTGACGAGGCCAACCGGGCCGGACTGGACGCCCTGTGCCTCACTGAGCACTTCAATACTCTGCAGTTCGACGACTTGTATGGATACCTGTCCTCGGTGAGCCGCCGGACGGAGGACGTGCTGGAGCTGCCCAACGGGCTGCGTATCTTTCCGGGCATGGAGACCGACGTGGCCGAAGGCGGCCACATCCTGTCCATCGGTCCCCTGGAGGCCATCCTGGAGCTGAACCACCGGCTGGAGCCCCACAAGGAAAAGGGAAACTTTCTCCCCTTTGACCAGCTCATGGACCTGTTTGAAGAGTATCCGGTGCTGGTGGGCTGCGGCCACCCATACCGCGCCCCGGGCCATGTGCCCGAACTCCCCATCCAGCAGCTGGAGCGGCTCCAGTTTCTGGATCTGAACGGAAAGGACCTGGCCCTGGACCGAGCCCGCACGGAGGAGCTGACCTACACCCTGGGCAGGCAGCTCCATATCCCCGTGGTCTCCGGTAGTGACACCCATCAGGCGGTGCAGTATGGCTGCGTCACCACTGTGTTTCAGCGGGAGGTCTACTCTGTCTCCGCCCTGAAGGCCGAAATGGACGCAGGACGGTATGAGATTCAGCTCTCCGACACCGCTGCGGCCCAGGTGCGCACCGCCTGCCTGCTCAAACGCTCTCTGAAGGAGATTCACGCCCTGGGGGGCGACTATGTCTCCATTCTCACCAAGGAGGCCATTGCATGAGTATTCTGACCGATACCTTGGCCGGGCAGGTGGTGGAGGCCGTCCGTCAGGTCGGCGCCCTGCTGACCGCTCCCTCTGCCGTCCAGACTGTGATTCCCAAAAGCCGGACCGACTTTGTCACCAATGTGGATCTCACGGTACAGAATACCCTCCGGGGTCAGCTGGAACAGCTGGCCCCGGCTGTGCAGTTTTTGGGGGAGGAGGGGGAAAAAACCGCTATTGACCCCCGCCGCCCCTTTTGGATTCTGGACCCCGTGGATGGTACGACCAATCTGATCCACCAGTTCGGGCACAGTGCGGTGTCTCTGGCCCTGGCGGAGAATGGGCAGGTCTGCTTCGGCGTTGTTTACCAGCCCTATACCGGGGAATACTTTACCGCCCGCCGGGGCAAGGGCGCTTTTTTGAACGGCTGCCCCATCCGGGTAAGCGAAGCGGCCCATCTGGCGGATAGCCTTTTGTCCACCGGCACCGTCCCCGGACGGCGGGATCTGGCAGACCAAGCGTTTTACCAGATGCGGACCCTCTATGACTGCTGCCAGGACATCCGACGGACTGGATGCGCCTCACTGGACCTCTGCTGGGTGGCCTGCGGCCGTCTGGAGGGGTATGTGGAGCTGGCGCTCCAGCCCTGGGATTACGCCGCCGGCCTGCTGCTGGTGGAGGAAGCAGGAGGCCGGGTCACTACGCCCGGCGGTGCACCTCTTTCCCTTCTGGAGGGCAGCGGTGTGCTGGCCTCCAACGGACTGCTTCACTCCGAACTCATCGACCTACTAAATGAACCCAAATAAACAGGAGAGATACCAATGGAACTGTGCCTTGCTGTCTCACCCGGAGAGCTGACCCGGGCAGAGCAGAAAATTCTGGACTACATCAATACGAACACCGATGCCTTTCTGTTCTCCTCCATCGGTCAGCTATCCCAGCGCTTAGGGCTTTCCGATGCCACCGTCTCCCGGTTTGCCCGCCATGCGGGCTGCACCGACTTCAAGGGCCTGAAAAACCTGGTGGTGGAGCAGGCTGCCGGGCCTGCGGCTAAGATGGCGAGCACGCTATCCCAGGACGGCGCCTTTTCCCCCACCGCATGGCTGGAGCGGCAGCAGTTCTACCTGCAAAAAACCGCTCAGCAGTTGGATCAGGCGGAGTTTAACCGGGGCGTGGAGGCCCTTGTCTCCGCCCGGCGTATCTTCCTCCACGGCAAAAATGCATCCGCCTCCCTGGCCCGAATGCTGGCCTTCCGGCTAAACCGGCTGGGACTCTCCGTCTCATTGCTGCCCTCCGGCGGCTCGGAGCTGCTGGAGGGGCTGCTGCAGGCCGGTGAGTCGGATCTGGTGGTCATGTTCAGCTTTTCCAAGCTGTCCCGGGAGGGTCGGGTCATTCTGGACCACGGCAAAACGGCGGGCTACCAGACGCTGGCCTTTGTCAGCCGCACCTGTATCCCACCGGAGGAGCGGGCGGATATCAGCCTGTTTGCTTACCGCGGAGAGGAGAAGGAGTACCACTCCATGGCCGCTCCCACCGCCTTGCTAGACGTGCTGACTGTGGCGGTAACCGGGCGGCTGGGCCAGCGGGGAACCGACAGCCTGGAGCGCCTCCACCAGCTGAAAACCAACTACTTTCCCTTGGGATAAACGCCGGGGCATGCCCGGAGATAGGTAAGACCATCTACAAAAATGTGCGGGACAGAACCCAAGCGGAGGGCAGAGAGAAGCGGAAAGCCGCTGAAATCATGAGATTTCAGCGGCTTTTTGGTTGCGGGAGGAGGACTCGAACCTCCGGCTGACCGGTTATGAGCTGAGGCCCGGATGGGGTTTCTGCTCCTTTGAGGGCTTTTGTACCCTTTCTGCTGGGGGCGGAAATACGATTTGAGCCTCTTTGCTCCGTTGGTTCTGTGTGCTCCGAATCCCGTATGGGTTACGGTCTGGGTAAAGCAATATTCGTGCGATTCGCGTGTCCTCTCCCATAATCATATTATAAGAGGTAGAATTGAAACCCATAGACCTGCCCGTTGTTATATGATAAAAAATGTTATGCGGTTGATGATCCGCAATTGGATAAAGCAGAACCAGATACGAAAGAAAAGCCGGATAAAGGTAAGACACCGTTTGCGATGCCTTGCCAGCCATAGCTACCTTAAATGCAGGCGGTTCAGAAATTTCCATGGATGTTGAAAATGGGCCAAAATCAGAGAAAAACGAGAGCATTGTGGCCATTACTCCTCGATATTTGTTGGCGATTTCTTTGTGGGCCTTTGGACTGTGCAAGTGACTTTCTTTTCAAAAAAACTGCCGGGACTGCAGTCCCGGCAGTTTTTTTGTTGAAACTTAGATCGCTACTACTCCAGTGACAACCATGAAAGCCAGCATCACAAGGCTGAATAGGTACACGGGCAGCAGAGAGTACTTGAGGTGGTCTTTCATCTCTACATCCGCCAGACCCAGGGCCAGGTAGGGAGCGGCATTATACAGGTTCAGGTTGGCACTGATTACGCCGGTGGCAAACACAGCGGGCATAACATCCAGCGCGGTCATACCGTAGCTGCTGACCATGGCTACCACAGCGGGAACCACCACGGCGTTTTTGGAGTTGCTGATGGTAATGCTCAGCGGCATGCTCAGGATGCACAGGATGAAGGGCAGGTGGGGAATGATGCCCGAGAAACTGCTGTTGGCCAGCATGTTGGCCAGGTCACCCAGACCGCCGGCGCCGTTGTTCACGCCCACAATACAGGCCACACCCAGCATGGTGAAAGCCAGGTTAAAGCACATACCGGCTTTTTTCTTAAAATACTCTGCCTTTTCTTCCTTGCTGCGCATGTTCAGGAACAGCAAAACGACAAAGCCCAACGCAAAGGCCACATTGCTGCTGACCTTACCCATCAGCAGCAGCACGATGATCAGCAGGGCGACCAGGCCGTCCACAATGGCCACAGTTTTGCCGTACTTGAAGTTGAGGGGCTTGTCAATTTCCTTCTTGACTTCTTCAAATTCCTCATTGGTCATGCCTGCACCGTGACGCTTTTCCACAATAGCCACCAGCACACAAACAACCAGCACACCGATGATGGAGAAAATCGCCAGGGGTCTCAGCCGCTCAAACACGCTGTTTACGTCCAGACCTACATAAGCGGAGGCCTCATTAATTCCGGGAGCCCAGGGCATCAGGCAGATCACGCCGGAGCCCAACGTTTCGATCAGGAGCAGGCCCTGTCTGCGGATGTTCTGCTTCTCATACAGCGGGCGGACCGTAGGAATGGTACACAGAGCGGTGGTCGCGCCGGAACCGGACAGAGCGGTCGCCATGGCAATGACGCCGGTAATGAGGGTAGTGCCCAGCACATTGTTGCCCAGGAACCGAATAATAAATTTGACTATGGCATCAAATACGCCGGCCTCCTGCAAAATACCGAAGAACAGCACTGCCATTACCATTAAATACAGGGTGTTTCGAATGGTGTTCAGGCCGTCACCGATAAAACCGTTGATCTCGCCAAAGGAAAATCCCATGATCAACGCGGCCAGAATGGGGACTCCTGTCATGATGACGCCGGTATTGGCCACATTGGTGAACAGTAGCACAACAATCACGATCAGCATGATCAGGGTTACGATTGCATTCCATGTCATAACTTCTTGCTCTCCTTTCACAAATTGCCGGGACAAGAGGCACTTTGCCGTCTATCCCCTGGATTCAACAAAAGTATATCCTGAAGCATACGTCAGCTTCAATGGGCAAGCTTACCACGATCCCTCAAGTAACATGGGCACTGTGCACACCTATGACCGGTTACTTGGAAAAGATATTTGGCAATATTATCCGACACCCTTCTTCTCCTCCCAAAATCAGCTTATACTGAGGCGGGATGCAGGCAGGATTTTCCTCGTATTGCGCCATACCGGCATAGTACATCCGGCTCTGAGAATTCTCGATGGAAACCCTCAGACGGTGTCCGGCCTTTACGGTGTAGCACACCGGCATAAGGTCGATGTCCAAGGTATACCGCTCTCCCCGACGGAGATACCGGGTGTCCTCCTTTCTGGCTTCATGCCAGGGCAATCCCAAGAAATCGTAGGGACAGGTTTGGGAGGTTCCCCGCTGGGACGAGCGCAGGTGTCCGTCATCAAACTGAAAGCTCTTGTCCGTCTCCGGGTCGTAGTCGCTGACCGTGACAAAAAAGTCCAGATCTGCCCGTTCCCCCAAACAGCCCGGGTCTAACAGCTCAAAGACCAGGTGGGCCATGGGATGCCCAATAAAGGTGCAATCCTGCGTAAAAGCCGGGGTAACAAAGGTCATGCCCAACTGGTCGGCCCCCCGCCCGTTTTCCTCTTCGGTAAATCGGGACTCCACGCTGGTGGTAATACCGTAGACGGCCCGGCAGCTTAATTCTTCCGGGGACACGGCAATCTCC
The DNA here is from genome assembly GCA_048215895.1 of Eubacteriales bacterium. GTDB lineage: Bacteria > Bacillota > Clostridia > Oscillospirales > Oscillospiraceae > Lawsonibacter. The sequence continues at coordinate 8,928 of DBFWXD010000210.1, read as the reverse complement.
GATAGACTGCCATTCTCCACAGGCAGAGCCCCTTGGTTTCTTTGGCTACTGAGGTAGTAGGTTTTGCGCGTTCCCGCATGGATGGGCCACGCATCCGATTCCATCCATCCGTTCTGGTTCTCCCCATCATGGGTCTGGTTGACAAAATCATACTGCCCAATACACAGCTGGATAGGCCGCTCGTCCATAATGCCGTTATCGATGCCCTTCAGCCAGTAGTCAAACCACCGCAGGGCCTCGACCCAGGGATAGGGGTTGCGCTTGATTCCCACATGATACCACGGGCCAAAGGTCAGCTTTCGGGCATTATTCAGGTTGTGGTACATCATGACCGTATCTCTGCGAAAGACGTCGTACAGGCCCCCTAAAAGGTAAATCTGTACACCGGAATCCTCCAGTTCCTGCCGGTATGTACTGGCGCTCAGCTGCCTCCACACCTCCCCGCCAAGGCTCATGTCCACGCTGTCCCGCCAAATCAGATTGCGCTGCATGGGCACTTGCAGGCCATTGCTTATGTGCTCCCGGATGGCATCCCGCAGCAAAATTCCGTCAGGATCTTCATCTACAGGAACCTCCTTTTCCGCCATTTGCTCAATCTGTCTCTCCCGTTGTTGGGAATCCTGACTCCAGATCATGTCAGGCTGGGAACCAAAGGCGCGGGGCACCGCGTTTCGCACCCAGCCATCATAGCGGTTAAAGTCGGTCATGCCAATCAGAGCCGCCTTCAGGTGAGGGGGCTTTTGGGAAATGGCGCCCAGTTGGGTTTGTCCGTGGTAGGACCACCCTATGGTTCCCACCACCGCGTTGCAGTACTCCTGGGCCGCGATCCACTCTACGACTTCAGCCCCATCCCTTGCCTCCTGTCGTGAATTGACTACCTGCCGGGTTCCAAAAGAAATTCCTGTACCCCGGACTTCAACTTCGGCCAACACATAGCCATAGGGGATCAGCTCCATGGCCTGCAGGTTGTCGTGGAAGGTCTGTTTTCCGTCCTGCATGGTAACGAATGGATAGGGCGTAAGGTGCACAATTGCCGGCAGCGGTACTGCCGCTGGAACACCGTCTTTGGCTGGACGAAGAATCGTAGCCCCCAGGCGAGTCCCATCTTTCAGGGGAATGTAAATCCGGCTCATTACATAGCCGTTATAACGCGGTTGGGAATAGCCGGAATAAATCCCCGGCGCAGACCGTTTTTCCATCGACTCTCTCTTTCTCATTTATAGTACCTGGTACTCGACAAAACGGGGGCCCCAGAATGCAAAGTCCTGCTTCCAATAACCATCTTCCACGCTCCAGGCCTCGTCAATGCACATAACCGCTCCGTCAGGCTTGTACTGCGGCCAGGCGGGGATCTGGCTGTTGTTGGGATCGCCGGTGTTAATAAAGGCGGCCCAGGTATCCATCATTTCCACCTCCAGATGCTCCGGAGCGCCCTGGGGCATATTGGTACCAAAGACATAGCTGCAAGGTGCGCCATGGAGGGCTCGCCACCCCTCCTGGGGATCTCTCAGACGGAACACATATTCATATACGGGAATGCGTCCGGCACAGGCCCGGCCGATAAACTCTCCGCCCAGCGACAGGCCAAGGTCATTGTGAATGGTCATGCAGGCCTCTTTCTCGGTCATTTCAGGGTGCAGGGCAATGAAGGCATCCACATCCTGTTGGGTCACCTTCTTGTCAGCGTTGCGCTGGATGACAAAGTTCTTGGTCTCCTCCAGATCCTTTTTCAGGAACATCTGGTCATACTCCCCCTGGCTGCCACCCACCATCAGCTGCTGGACGTTGAGCGTGCCGCTGACAAAGTTGGAAAATGCCTGGGGCATAACGGTTAGGCCGTCTTCCACGGGAGAGAACATCTTGCTGGCCTTGCTCCCGCCGTACTGGAAGCGAAACAGGCCCTTCTGGGCGGCCAGCAGCTCATCCGGCTTCAGGGCAAGCGCCTGCTCCAGCGTTTCCACATTGGCTAGCTCAAAGAACTTTTTGGCGATCTCTACGCTGGTATCCACCGCCACGGTGCCCAGATCGGTCATATAGGAGCTCTGGCAGATGGCCCGGTGGAACAAACCCTTGGCGGAGGGCATGACCAGCAGGTGACTGATGGCGTTTGAGCCGGCAGAATGGCCGTACATGGTGATACAGTCTGGATCGCCGCCGAAGGCGCCGATGTTTTGCTGCACCCACTTCAGCGCGCACACAATATCCATCAGGGCCAGGTTATTGCTGTACTGATATTCCGGCGCCTGGGTAAGGGGAGACAGGTTCAGACTGCCCAGCACGCCCACTCGGTAATTGGGGGCCACCACCACTATTTCCGGGTGCGCTTTTACAAAGCTTTCGGGAAGATAGGCCCGCTTGTAGTTATAGCCTTGGAGAAAGGATCCGCCGTAGACCCAGAAGAGCACCGCCTTTTTGGGCTGCTCCAGGTCGCAGGTCCAGACATTCAGATTGAGACAGTCCTCTCCCTGGGGAAAATCTACAGGTTCCTGGTTGCGCTGGGCCCAAAATGGGTCAGGCGGGGGTTGGATGGGGGCCAGACCATAGGTCTCGGAACCGGCCCAGCCCTCCGGATATTGTTCCACGGGGCAGGGGGCCTGCCAGCGCTTAGCTGTGGCAAAGGGAAGATTCTTAAATGCCAGCACACCGTTGGGCTGAAGATATCCTCGCGCCTCTCCCTGTTCAGTTTTTACCACAATACAATTCATATGATCCTCCATTTCCACCGGTTAAGGTTGTTTTTATAATTTTTGAAGCTCATTTAAAGGGGCAGTGCGCCGCTGATGACGAAAAACGCCACCATACAAAGGCTGAATCCATACACCGGAAGCAGAGAATATTTCAAGTGATCCTTCATCTCCACGCCTGCCAGGCCCAAAGCCAGATAAGGAGCTGCGTTAAACAGGTTTAGGTTGGCGCTGATTACGCCCGTGGCAAAAATGACTCCAACCAGCTGCACTGGCTCAAATCCAAAGGAAAGCACCAGCGGCAGAATGGCCGGCACAATGACAGAGTTCTTGGCGTTGCTGAGGGTTATGCTCAAGGGCATGCTGATCAGACACATCAGGAAAGGCAGATGGGAAAGAAGGTCACCGGACATATTTCCCGATAGCCACTGGGCCAGATCCCCCAGGGCCCCGGTTCCGTTGTTAATGCCCACCAGAACCGCCACACCCAGCATGGTGTACGTCATGCTGAGAGCCAGAGGAGCCTGACGCTTCATGTACTCGCTTTGTTCCTTGTTGGTGCGGAAATTTACTACCAGCAGCACCGCAAGGCCAAAACCAAAGGTAATGTTGGAGGGCAGAATGCCCGCCAGCATCAGCACCATGATAATCAGAGTGAAAATTCCGTCAAAAATTGCCACACCCTTTCCAAAGGGCAGGACCAGTTCCTCGTGAAGGGATCGCTTCAGCTCGGTAAATTCCTCGTCGGCCAGTCCCGCTCCTCTGCGCTTTTCCAAAATGGAAAGGGGAATGCACAGAAGAAGCAGCAAACTCACAGAAAACACTATGGTAGGCAGTAAGAACTGGAACACCGAATAGGCCTCTACCCCAACATAGGAACTGGCCTCCACCAGGCCCGGTGCCCAGGGAAGAAGGCAAAAAATACCGCTGGCCAGGCTTTCAATGAGCAGCAGGGTTTCGCAGCGGATCTTCTGCTTTTCATAAATGGGCCGCATGGTAGGAATGGTACACAGCGCCGTAGTGGCCCCCGACCCGTCCAGTTGAGTTAGAAAGCTGACCAGGGCGGTCACAATCATAGTGGCCAGAACGCTGTTCCCCAAAAATTTCATTACAAAGCGAACCATTGCCTTAAAAACGCCCGCCTCGTGCAGGATACCAAAATAAATTACGGCCACCACCATTAGGAACAGGGTTCCTACAACGGATTTCAGGCCATCTCCAATAAAGCCGTTAATTTCTTTGGGCGTATAGCCCATCAGTAGACACGCCACAATGGGAACCAGCATAAAAACCGTGCCCGGCGCTCTGACTCCTTTTACCAGCAATACCACGATGATTACCATCATCGCCAGAACGATCATCATATCCATAGTCATTGTCTCTCACGCTCCCGTATTCGCAGCAGCTTTATGCTTTATTCCAATTTTCATTTTTTAGTATATCAGCGGGCTATTTTGACTGCCATGGGCAATGCATCCATTTTTTTGATTCCCCAGTGGGCACATTGTCGATTATAAATAGTTTGACTGAGATTTCTCTCTGTATTTTGTATATCTTTTCCCGTAAAAAAGCACGGCGTCTTACCCGCCGTGCTCAAATGATTTTATTTAAGCAAATATCTCTCGTGCAAAGGCTGTAATCTCTCTGCGCACATCTTCTCTGTAACCATAGTGCAGCAAACAGGTTCCATCCTGATAATATACCGCCTTGGCGCGGGGAATATCCCCCACCGTCATCACCGTATGGTTCAAAGGGACCATGGCATCCTTCATTCCATTCAGCAAAAGGACAGGGACCTTCAGCTCTCTCATCCCTTTGAGCAGTTCCTCATCCGTTTGGAACCAACACAGGGGAATCCCCGGGTTAATGAGCTTTTCCTCCGGGGTCTTTTCCATCTGCCACTGGTAGAATTTTTCCGCCTTATTCTCAAATTCCGCCTTTAATACCGGATCATAGGCAAATTTCTGGGCAAATTGCAGAATCCTTTGCCGTTGATACTGAGCCAGCTGTATTGCCAGGTCTTGGTTTTCCAGAGCTTCCATATTGCGCTTTCGGACAGCGTTCATCTGGGCATGCTGCCTGGAATGGGGACCGCCTGACAGCGCGGCAAAGCCGGCCAACAGCTCCGGATGCTGAAAGCATAGATTCCAGCCCACACCAGCTCCGTCCGCCTGGCCGGTATATAAGAACCGTCCAATCCCCAGCGCCCGGGCAAATTGCGCGGCATCCTCCGCCCATACAGAGTACCAGTCATGTTCAAAATCGGAGTAGATGTGTTCAGAGTTCCCGTATCCCCGCATCTGAAGGGCAACTACATGAAACCCCTCCTCTGCCAGGTCAAAGGGCCATCCAATTCGGTCCGGATCAAAGACCTGGGCGCAGGACAGGATTACCTGATCCCCGCTTCCGTATTCCTCATAGTACAGCCTTGTCCCATTGACTTCTTGAATCATTGCCGTTTCTCCTTCCGCAGGATGCGCCGCAAAATGCGGCGAAAGCGATTGAATTTTGACAATCCATGTTATATCATGGAGTAGTACGACTTGCTATATGATAGAACACCGTGGGGGAATCGGATCATGATGACATTGAAAATTTTATGCCGCCATCTGTCGGGACAGCTTTCCCCCGTTTGTATGGCAAGCAGCCGATACCTGCCCATTGAAAATATTGCCCTGCTTTCTCCGGGACAGCAGGCTGATGATGCCGGAACCTTATATGTAGGTACCGGAGCGCTTCTGGCTCAGGCATTGGAGCATTGGACAGGCGAGCAGCCCCGTATGGTGCTTTGTTCGGGGGACTGTTCCGCGCTGGAGGCGTTCTTTCACCACCGGGACTTTTCCTGTCTGACCACGCAGGCCGATTCCCAGCATATCGCTAACCTGCTGATCCAGGAGCTGTTTCAGTTTAACCGCTGGGCCGATGAGATACGCAGCGGAATTTATCAGCACAAGTCTCTTCGCTGGATCATCGGCCAAATGGCCAAACGGATACAATGTCCACTGTTCTGGATGAACTTCAACTACCAGTTGATTGGCTCTGACGTAAATTTCTCCTTTGAGGACAAGTACATTCATGAACTTCTTACCCAGGGGTATCTGACTTCTGTGAGCGTGGACGACCTGCTGCACGCCAGTGAAAAGTCATCCATCAACCCTGCTAGCCATGTGGCAGCCTATGAATCTATCCTAGATACCGGACATTACGCGGTACTGTGCCGGATTGGACAGCAGCAGACTTTTTTGGGACAATTTCTGGTCTTAGAAAATCAAAACGCGCCCGATGATTCGCTTCTGGACTATGTCCGGGTGCTTTCGTCCTTCTTCTGGCTGTTTGCCTCCCTAAACGGTGGAAAAAACTTTCCATCGGACAGCGGCTATGATGAGCTGCTTATTGATCTCATTGAACAGAAGGTGAAAAGTGAGGAAGAGCTTCTCTACCGGCAGACCCATCTCTCGCCCCCTATGACGCCGTGGTACAATTTGATTCTGGTGGGGTTTGAAATGGATCATGACAATCCTTACAGCAAACTTATCCATCAGCTTCATGATCTTATGCCCGAAGCAAGGATTGTCAAATATGAGCAAGAATTGGTGATTCTGGACCGCAGGGCCAAACAGAGCAGGGAACTTGATTGCTTGGAGAAAATGGAACATCTCATGGAACATTATCATGCTTATGCCTGTCTGGGCGCAGGTTCGGAATTTCTCGCTTCCTTTCGCTCCATCTATATTCGGGAGCACCTGAACCTGCGGTTCGGAATGTGTATTAAGGAATTTCCGGAACGCCGGGTATTTACTGGGGATGAATTTCACCAGTACCAAATTATTGACCTGTGTGCCCGGCAATGCAACCAGCTCTATGATGGAAACCTGCTCTATCTGGCCTCCTACCGATACAGCGCCCTGTACCGCTATGACCAGCAACACCAGGACAATTTATGTCACATTTTGGAGGCCTATATTCAAAATAACTGCAATACTTCACAGTCGGCCAAGGCGCTTTTTCTCCATCGAAATACTCTGATCAATAAGATTTCCAAAATTGAGGAAATTATTGGGGCCAGTCTGGACGATGTATCTTTGCGCATTGAGTTAATTTTTTCTGCCCGCGTCATACGCTATATCAAATATTACCGCAGGGAGGAACCGCTTCAATTAAAACGGAAGTGGAGCGACCATAAGCTTTATCCAAACTCATTATAAAGTAAGTTCCTATAAAAGAGAATGGATAACCTGCCTATATTTTTTTAAAAATATAGGCAGGACCATCGGTTGCCGGATAAACGACGGACTTGTTGTCCAGCGTTCTCACAAGTTAGTTCTGAAATGTCAGCCGTGTCAAGGCGGTTTTCTCTTGGCTGGTTCCATTTCAAATGTTAAGGGCTGCCGTTTGGCAGCCCTTTCAGTATTTTATAGCGCGGTATTCCCACCTGTACCACGCGCTTCGTTTAGAAGGCCTTTCTGCGGCAAAAAAACTGTACACTTATCTAGGTTGCTGCACTGCCTACACTTACCGATCATGAACAGCTTACGGATTGCTGTCCATTGGGGACTTTCCGGGTGTAATTCTACGCTTGTCGGAGCGAAATCAGTCCCGTGTTGTTGCATTGCAGGATATGACTGCAAATAGTTGAGAGAACTTGCCGCCAGGGCGGGGTTGTAAAAGACGAAATTTTGCTCTTCCGGGGTTGTGATTCCCTGTATCCTTAGTGCTGCGGAATTTGATCCGTGGTTACAGCAGATACCTCCCTCAAAATTTGCGTCGCAAAACAAAGATAAAAGCCTTTCCCCAAAATATTACGATGTTAACAAAGATATTGTCCTACAAAAAAGGAACGAATCTAAATTGTTACTGTTCTGATAACTCTGCCAGCTTGCCCTGACTATTGTTTGCTGGTTAGGCTATTGTGTGTTGCTGAAAAGGAGGTGACACACATGGCGAAAAAGCGGGCCAACGGCGAGGGTAGCATTCGGAAACGAAAGGATGGTCTCTGGGAGGGACGGTGCACAGCGGGGCACGATCCCGAGACGGGTAAGACCATCTACAAGAATGTACTGGGCAAAACCCAGGCAGAGGTCAAGGAGAAGCTGAAATCTGCTATTAAGGAGACACAAGCTTTGGATCAGAACAAGGTTAGGAAATATACCGTGGGAGAGTGGATGGAGGTATGGTTTGAGGACTATGCCAAGCTCAAAGTGCCCCCATCCTCTCACCAGACCTACCGGGGCTACATCGACAACCATATTAATCCTAACATCGGGGATATCCCGCTGGAAAAACTCACTTCGCTGGACTTGCAGAAGCTCTATAAGAAGCTGCCAACCAAGGGCCGGGTAGACCGGCTGGAAGCCAAAGAGCAGCCTAAAGGATTGAGCTCCAAGTCGGTGCGGAACATCCACCAAATTCTCCCCTCTGTCTTAAAACTGGCTCAGGAGCAGCGGATCATCCTCGTCAACCCGGCGGAGGGCTGTGCCTTGCCTAAAGTAGAGGACAGAGAAATGAAGACCCTGCAGGGTGGAAAAGCTCCAGTCCTTCCTGCGGGAAGCCAGAGAGAGCGGCGCCTTTGAGCTCTACTATCTGGAACTGGCCACCGGATTGCGGCGTGGTGAACTTCTCGGTCTGAAGTGGGAGAACATTGATTTGGAACGGGGCCACCTCCGGGTTCGGCGGCAGATTTCCCGGATCAACGGTGAAGTAGTGGAAGCACCACTGAAAACGAAAAACGTCTACCGCACCCTGCCCTTGGCAGAGGATACGTAAGCGTTCTGTTAGAGCAGAAGAAAAAAGCGGGCAGAAGCCCGTGGGTCACAATCTGGGTCAAAATGAAGGATAGAAAATAAGCCGGAGAAAAAAGTAATAGAAAATGAAGAAAACCGCTGAAATCATGCGATTTCAGCGGCTTGTTGGTTGCGGGAGGAGGACTCGAACCTCCGGCCGACCGGTTATGAGCTGCGGTCTGGATGTGGTTTTGACTCCGTTGGGGCTTTTGCACCCTTTCTGCTGGGGTCAGAAATACGATTCGAACCTCTTTGCTCCGTTGGTTCCGTGTGCTCCGAACCCCGTATGGGTCACGGTTTGGGTCAGCATCGAGGTAAAGTTATACTTCCCTTTTTGTAATAATGGTGATAAAATAATCATGATAGCTATTTAGATACTGGTTGAGATGACGATTCAGTATTTAAAAGAGCATCTAAAAGCATTCCGACTAGGATAATACCAAAACCCATCAGTACCATTAGGC
>DBFWXD010000021.1:0-5340 GCA_048215895.1 Eubacteriales bacterium | reverse complement strand
GCCGAGAGCCTGCATCTCTCCTTCACCCCCCGCACCTTCACCGACACACAGCTGAGTCTCTACACCCGGGAGATCGAAACGCTGGCCGCCTACGGGCTGCTCACCGGGGATGAAAGCGGCGCCTTCCATCCCACTGACACCCTCACCCGGGGTGACTTCTGCGCCATGGCTGACCAGGCCCTGGGCCTCTACGGCGGGAAAACCCTGACCTTCTCCGACGTGCCCCAAAATGCCTCCTACGCCCAGGCCATTTCCGACATGGTCTCCCTGGGCTTCCTGGCTGGCTATGGGGACGGCACCTTCCGTCCCGAGGAGCCCATCACCTATGAACAGATGATCACCTCCCTGTCCGCGATTGCCGCGTGGTCTTACATGGACAGCTATAACCTCTCGCAGGAGGAGCTGACCATGGATCAGTGGCTGGAGTATCACAACTACTCCGACTGGGCGCAGAACGCCGCCCGGGACCTGGATCTGCTGGGCACGCTCTCCAAGGACGTCGCCCCCGGGGACACGGTCACCCGGGAGATGGCCGCCGGCGCTCTGTGCCGTCTGATGGAGCGTATTGGCCTCATTTGGGACTAATTTAAATACAGATTGTTATTTTTGGAAAGGATATGACAGAATCATGACCAAGATCGACATTATTTCCGGCTTCCTTGGGGCGGGCAAGACCACCCTCATCAAAAAGCTGCTGGACGAGGCCTTCAAGGGCGAGAAGCTCGTCCTCATTGAAAACGAGTTCGGCGAGATCGGTATCGACGGCGGCTTCCTGAAGGACGCCGGGGTGGAGATCACCGAGATGAACTCCGGGTGCATCTGCTGCTCCCTGGTGGGTGACTTCGGCACCGCCCTGAAGAAGGTTTTGACCGATTACGCCCCCGACCGGATCATCATTGAGCCTTCCGGCGTGGGCAAGCTCTCCGACGTGATTGCCGCCGTGGAGGGCGTGCAGAAGGACGAGCCCAACCTGCACCTGAACAGCTTTGTCACCGTGGTGGACGCCACCAAGGCCAAGGTGTATATGAAGAACTTCGGCGAGTTCTTCAACAATCAGGTGGAGCACGCCTGCGCCATCATCCTCTCCCGCACCCAGAACATGCCTCAGGCCAAGCTGGACGCCGCTGTGACTCTGCTGCGGGGCAAGAATGAGAAGGCCGCCATCCTCACCACCCCCTGGGACCAGCTCACCGGCAAGCAGATCGTCTCCGCCATGGAGGGCGGCCACTCTCTGGCCGAGGAGCTGATGGAGGAGATTGAGCACGAGCACCACCATCACGACCACGATGAGCACTGCGACTGCGGCTGCCACGACCACGACCATCACCACGAGCATGATCATGAGCATGAGCACCACCATGACCACGACCATGAGCATGACCATCATCATGAGCACGAGCATGAGCACCACCACGACCATGACCACGGCTCCTGCTCCTGCGGCCACCACCACACCGAGGAAGAGCTGGCCGAGATCCACGCCCAGCTGGGCTGTGAGGGCGAGTGCCCCTCCTGCGAGCTGTGTGACAGCTGCATCCACTCCACCACCCACCACCATCACCACGCCGACGAGGTGTTCACCTCCTGGGGCCGTGAGACGGCCCGGAAGTACAGCCGGGAGGAGCTCCAGGAGATCCTGGCCGCGCTGTCCATGGGCGAGGACTATGGCTATATCCTCCGCGCCAAGGGTATGCTGCCCTGCGAGGACGGCGTGACCTGGCTCCACTTCGACCTGGTGCCCGAGGAGTTCCAGATCCGGGAAGGCGCCCCCGACTACACCGGGCGGCTGTGCGTCATCGGCTCTGAGCTCAAGGAGGATCAGCTGGAGAAGCTGTTCCTGCTGGCGTGAGGTGAACAGACATGCCTGATTCCCGTATCCCTCTATATCTGATTACCGGCTTTCTGGACAGCGGAAAGACCACCCTGCTCACCGACACCCTGAACATGGACTACTTCAACGACGGTCAGCGCACCGTGCTGCTCATGTGCGAGGACGGCGAGGAGGAGTATGACCCCCAGCACCTGTCCCACCGCAACTGCCGTCTGGTGCCCATCGAAAGCCAGGAGCAGCTCACCACCGAGTTTCTTCAGGAGGTGGACCGGCGTTTCCAGCCCGAGCGGGTGTTGCTGGAGTATAACGGCATGTGGCCCATTGACATCCTGCGCAACCTGAAGCTGCCCAAGGGCTGGGGCCTCTACCAGGCCATCGACGTCATCGACGGCTCCACCTTTGAGATGTATCTCAAGAACATGCAGTCCATGATCATCGACATGGTCACCGAGGCGGACATGGTCCTCTTCAACCGCTGCACCTCCGACATGCCTATGTCCGGGTGGAAACGGTCCATCCGGGCGGTAAACCGGATGTGCGAGATCGTCTTTGAGGACGATCAGGGCGAAGAGCTGGAGGTGGAGGATATCCTCCCCTACTCCCTGGAGGACGACCACATCACCCTGGAGGACCCGGACTACGGCATCTGGTACCTGGACATTCAGGAGCACCCGGAGCGGTATGTGGGCAAGACCATCACCATGAAGGTCCAGGCCATGACGGGTATGCGCCTGCCCAAGGGCACCTTTGTCCCCGGCCGCAACGCCATGACCTGCTGCGCGGAGGACATCCGCTTCTTCGGCTTTTTGTGCAAGTACGACCGCTCCCGTTCCCTGAAAAAGGGAGAGTGGGTCACCGTCACGGCGGAGATCCGCTGGGAAGAGGCCAAGGTATACGACGGGGAGGGCGTGGTGCTCTACGCCCAGTCCGTGGAGCCCGCTGACCGGCCGGAGGACCCTCTCGTTTACTTTAGATGATTACCAAAATATGAAAAGGGCCCCATGCGCATAGCGCATGGGGCCCTTTCACGCCCTCCGCAGGAGTTCCAGCGCCCGCAGGCGCTGGAATAAAGTTTAATCTGTTTTTCCGGCGGCTTTGCCGACCGGAAAAACACTTCTCACAAAAATCCCCCCGACAATTTCCATGAAATCGAGGGAGGATTTTTGTGCAGCTCTTCTCAAACAAGCAGCGGAAGCTGCTTGTTTGACTTACCCAAAGAAGGAGATATAGCCCAGCACGAAGATGATCAGCACCACGATGGGCAGGATGTAGGTCACATAGAACCGGATGGACTTGGGGAACTTCAGGCCCTGACCGGCATTGGCCTCAGCCAGGAAGTTGTCCCAGCCCCAGCCCAGCTTGCTCACGCAGAACAGCAGGTACACCAGAGAGCCCAGGGGCAGGATGTTCTGGGAGACCAGGAAGTCCTCCACGGTGGAAATGTCCATTCCCAGAATCCGCACGTTGGACCACACGTTGGAGCCCAGCACGCAGGGCATGGACAGCACCAGCACGCCCACCAGGTTCACCAGCACGCCCTTCTTCCGGCTCCAGTTCCACTTGTCCATGCAGAAGGAGATGAGGTTCTCAAACACGGCAATGATGGTGGACAGGGCGGCAAAGAACAGGAACACAAAGAACAGTCCGCCCCACAGCTGGCCCATAGGCATGTGGTTGAACACGTTGGGCAGAGTGATGAACACCAGAGAGGCGCCGGACTGGGGAGCCACTCCGTAGGCAGAGCAGGCGGGGAAGATGATAAGGCCCGCCACAAAGGCCACGCTGGTGTCCAGCACGCCAATGCGCACCGCCTCACCCATCAGCCGGTGCTCCTTGCCGATGTAGCTGCCGAAAATCGCGATGGCGCCAATGCCCAGGGACAGGGTGAAGTAGGCCTGTCCCATGGCGGCAAAGACCGCCTCGCCCAGAATAAAGTTGCCCTCGGCGTCATAGACCAGGTTGTGGAAGTTGGGCTGGAGATAGAACTTCAGGCCCTCGCCGGCCCCCTCCAGCAAAATGGAGTTGATGGCCAGCACCACCATCAGGCCCAGCAGGCAGAGCATCATCACCTTATTGACCCGCTCCACGCCGTTGCGCAGGCCCTGAGCACACACCAGCATGCCCAGCACCACCACGATGACCATAAACACACCCATAATCACCGGGTCAGCCTGCATCTGGGTGAACTCCCCGGTGACCTGCTGGGCATCCAGGCCCATAAAGTCGCCCCGGACGGTCTTGACGCAGTAGTACAGCAGCCACCCGGCAATGACGGTGTAGAACATCATCAGCAGATAGTTGCCGGCAAAGCCGATGTAGCTGTACCAGTGCCACTTGCTGCCCTTGGGCTCCAGCACATGGAAAGACAGAGCCATGCTCTTCTGGCTGGCACGGCCCACCGCCAGCTCCATGGACATGACCGGCAGGCCCAGGGCTACCAGGAACAGCAGGTACAGCAGCACAAAGGCCGCACCGCCGTATTGTCCTGTAATGTAAGGAAAGCGCCATACGTTACCCAAGCCGATGGCGCACCCCGCCGAAATGAGCAGAAAGCCCAATCGGGAGGAAAAGCTTTCTCGTTTTTCCATATTATTCTCCTCTCTCCCGGCCAAACCCGGGATATCCGGGAACCGATTCCCGGAAACAACTACCCTATTGTACCTGTCCGCGCTTCTCAGGTCAACCCCTGGGGAAAAAAGGGGGAATTTTCCTCTTGACAGGCAGGTGTTTTCTTGTATAATATGTAGTACAAGTGTTCTATTTAAAGGAGGAGCGCCCATGGAGCTGCTGGACAAGCTGAATATTCTGGCGGACGCGGCCAAATATGACGCCGCCTGTACCTCCAGCGGCCTGGACCGCTCCGGGCGGCCGGGGACGACGGGCAGCACCATGATGGCCGGCTGCTGCCACTCCTTCTCCGCCGACGGGCGGTGCATCTCCCTGTTGAAGGTACTGTTGACCAACTACTGCGTCTACGACTGCCAATACTGCATTAACCGCCGCTCCAACGACCTGCCCCGGGCGGCCTTCACCCCGAGGGAGCTGTGTGAGCTCACCATGGGCTTTTACCGGCGCAACTACATCGAGGGACTGTTTCTCTCCTCGGCGGTCATTCGGAATCCCGACTACACCACCGAGCAGATGATCGAGACTTTGCGTCTTCTCCGGGAGGAGTACCGCTTCGGCGGCTACATCCACGCCAAGGCCATTCCGGGAGCCGACCCGCTGCTCACCTACCGGCTGGGGCTGCTGTGCGACCGGATGAGCGTCAACATCGAGCTGCCCAGTTCCCAGAGCCTCTCTCTTCTGGCTCCCGACAAGAAAAAGGGGGCCATTCTCGCCCCCATGGGACAGATCCGGGACGGCATTGCCCAGTCCAAACAGGAGCGCAGGCTCTGCCGCCATGCCCCCCGCTTTGCCCCGGCGGGGCAGTCCACCCAGATGATCGTGGGGGCCACGGGGGAGAGCGACCGACACATTCTCTCCCTCACCCAGAACCTCTATGATAA
>DBFWXD010000209.1:0-7857 GCA_048215895.1 Eubacteriales bacterium | reverse complement strand
CTCTTTCGTGGCACAGAAAGTAACTGGATATGTAAAACTGCAGATCCCCGCCGGCAAGGCGACTCCCGCCCCCCCTGTTGGTCCCGCTCTGGGCCAGCACGGCGTGAACATTGCCGCTTTCACCAAGGAGTTCAACGAGCGGACCAAGAATGACGTGGGCATGATCATCCCCGTCATCATCACCGTCTACGCTGACCGCTCCTTCACCTTTATCACCAAGACTCCCCCCGCTCCCGTGCTGATCAAGAAGGCCTGCAACCTGGAGAAGGCCTCCGGCGTGCCCAACAAGAACAAGGTTGCCACCATCAGCAAGGAAGACGTCCGCAAGATTGCCGAGATCAAGATGCCCGACCTGAACGCTGCCAGCATTGAGGCCGCCATGAGCATGATCGCCGGTACTGCCCGTTCCATGGGTATCGTCGTGGGCGAGTAAGGAGGGTAGAAAATGTTTAGAGGTAAGAAATATCAGGACAGCGCCAAGAAGATCGACAAGAACGCGCTGTATGACACCGACGAGGCTATGAAGCTGGTCGTCGATACCGCCACCGCTAAGTTCGACGAGACCGTCGAGCTGCACGTGAAGCTGGGCGTTGACTCCCGTCACGCTGACCAGCAGGTCCGCGGCGCCATCGTGCTGCCCCACGGCACCGGTAAGACCCAGCGCGTGCTGGTCTTTGCCAAGGCTGCCAAGGCTGACGAGGCTCGTGCCGCCGGTGCCGACTATGTGGGCGAGATGGACCTGGTGGAGAAGATCCAGAAGGAAAACTGGTTCGACTTCGACGTGGTCGTGGCTACCCCTGACATGATGGGCGTTGTGGGCCGTCTGGGTAAGGTTCTGGGCCCCAAGGGCCTGATGCCCTCCCCCAAGGCTGGTACCGTCACCATGGACGTGACCAAGGCTGTCAACGAGATCAAGGCCGGTAAGGTCGAGTATCGTCTGGACAAGACCAACATCATCCACTGCCCCATCGGCAAGGTCTCCTTCGGCGCTGAGAAGCTGAGCGAGAACTTCAACGCCATCATGGGCGCTATCGTTAAGGCTAAGCCTGCTGCTGCCAAGGGCCAGTACATCAAGAGCTGCACCGTGGTTTCCACCATGGGTCCTGGTGTTAAGGTCAACGGCGCCAAGCTGGGCTGATCGGATTGGATCGATCAAAGACGGAAATCTTCGGATTTCCGTCTTTCTTTTTGCGGTTTTACTTGCGGAAATGGCGGCTATTATGGTAAAATAATATGCTTATATCTGAATCTATGTAAGGGAGTGGACCCTTTGTCGAAATACGAAGCGGAAATCAAGCGCAGAAGAACCTTTGCCATCATTTCGCACCCGGACGCCGGTAAGACCACGCTGACGGAAAAATTCCTGCTCTACGGCGGAGCCATCGCTCAGGCCGGCCAGGTCAAGGGCAAGAAGAACACCCGGGCTGCCACCTCCGACTGGATGGAGATTGAGAAGCAGCGTGGTATTTCGGTGACTTCCTCGGTGATGCAGTTCCAGTATGAGGGCTTTTGCATCAACATTCTGGATACCCCTGGCCACCAGGACTTCTCGGAGGACACCTACCGCACCCTCATGGCGGCCGACTCCGCCGTCATGGTCATTGACGCGGCCAAGGGCGTGGAGGCTCAGACCCGGAAGCTCTTCAAAGTGTGTGCCATGCGGGACATTCCCATTTTCACCTTTATCAACAAGATGGACCGGGAGGCCCGGGACCCCTTCGAGCTGTGCGAGGAGCTGGAGCACGAGCTGGGTATTGACACCTACGCCATGAACTGGCCCATCGGCTGCGGCAAGGAGTTCAAGGGCGTCTACGACCGGCAGAACCGGAAGGTCATCCACTTCACCTCCAATACCAACGCCAAGGCGGCCACTGCCACCGTCATCGAGCCCGACGACCCCGCGCTGGCCGACCTCATTGGCCAGGGAAAGCGGGACCAGCTGGTGGACGAAATTGAGCTTTTGGACGGCGCCAGCTGCGACTTTGACCTGGACCGGGTGCGCCACGGAAAGCTGTCTCCCGTGTTCTTCGGCTCCGCCCTCACCAACTTCGGTGTGGAGCCCTTCCTGGAGGAGTTTTTGCGCATGACCACTGCCCCGCTGCCCCGGAAAGCGGGAGATGAGATCATCGACTCCTTTGACGAGGATTTTTCCGCCTTTGTGTTCAAAATCCAGGCCAACATGAACAAGGCCCACCGGGACCGGATCGCCTTTATGCGGGTGGTCTCCGGCAAGTTTGAGGCGGACAAGGAAGTTTTCCACATGCAGGGTGGAAAAAAGATTCGCCTGTCCCGGCCCCAGCAGCTGATGGCTGCGGAACGGGAAATCATCGAGGAGGCCTACGCCGGCGACATCATCGGCGTGTTCGATCCGGGTATCTTTTCCATCGGAGATACCCTGTGTGCCCCCAGCAAGAAGTTTAAGTTTGACCCCATCCCCACCTTTGCCCCCGAGCATTTCCAGCGGATCCGTTCCATCGACACCATGAAGCGCAAGCAGTTCCTGAAGGGTGTGGAGCAGATTGCCCAGGAGGGCGCCATCCAGATCTTCAAGACCCCCTACACCGGCATGGAGGAGGTCATTGTGGGCGTGGTGGGTACCCTGCAATTTGACGTGCTGGAGTACCGCCTGCGCAGCGAGTACAACGTGGAGCTGTACAAGGAGGGCCTGCCCTTTGAGTACCTGCGGTGGATCGTGCGGGAGGACGAGGATGCGCCTCTCCTGAAGGAGGAGGACCTGCTTCTTCCCAACGACGCCAAGCTGGTGGAGGACTACAAGGGCAACCAGCTGCTGCTGTTTGCATCCCAGTGGTCCATCCAGTGGGTTCAGGACCGGAACAAGGGCCTGAAGCTGGCGGAGTTCGGCGGAGCCAAGTTTTAAAGGAAAGCGGAATTGTGTTCACACAATTCCGCTTTTTTTCATGGGGAAACTGTGATATACTACTCTTTACCACAAAAATTGACGAGAGGAAGGACCAAAGTTGGCGCGTATCAATCGCAGCAGTGAGGAGGCCCTGGCCAGCGCTCCCATTGGCATTCTAATGCTGAAACTGGCGGTACCGGCCGTGGCCGCCCAGGTAATCAACATGCTCTATAACATTGTAGACCGAATCTACATTGGGCACATTCCGGAGGTGGGGAGGACGGCCCTTACCGGCCTGGGCATTACGTTCCCCATCATCATGCTGGTTTCGGCCTTTGCCGCCTTTGCCGGCCAGGGCGGCGCGCCTCTGGCCTCCATCCGATTGGGTGCGGGAGACCGGAACGGGGCGGAGAAGATCCTGGGCAGCTCTACCACCATGCTCTTGTGCACCTCCGTTGTGCTGACGATTGTATTTTCCATCATTAAAGAGCCGGTCCTGATGGCCTTTGGGGCCTCGGCCGACACCATTGGATATGCGGTGGATTATATCTCCATCTACCTGCTGGGCACGATTTTCGTCCAGTATGCCCTGGGACTGAATACCTTTATCAGCGCGCAGGGGAAAGCCATGGTGGCCATGTGCTCGGTGCTCATTGGAGCGGTGCTGAACATCATCCTGGACCCGGTGTTCATCTTTGTGTTCAACATGGGAGTGCGCGGGGCGGCCATCGCCACGGTTATTTCTCAGGGCGTGAGTGCCTGCTGGGTGGTAGGGTTTCTCTGCTCCGGGCGCTCGGGCATTCGAATCCGCAAGGCGAACCTGAAGCCCAATTGGAAGGTTATGGGGCAAATTGCGGCGCTGGGCGTTGCGCCGTTTATCATGCAGTCCACAGAGAGTCTGGTTACCGTGGTGCTCAACTCCGGCCTTCAGCGTTATGGCGGCGACCTGTATGTGGGTACCCTTACCATTATGCAGAGCGTTATGCAGATGGTAGTCATGCCCACCCAGGGCATTACCCAGGGCGTGCAGCCCATTATGAGCTATAACTTCGGAGCCCATAACTATCAGCGGGTGCGCAAGACCTTTAAACTGTTGCTGAAGGTAACCCTCACGGTGACGATCAGCGCCTTTTTGATTGTGTCTCTGATTCCCGAGCAGCTGGCCCTGATCTTCAACGACGATCCTGAGCTGGTGGAGCTGACCGGACGAATGATGCCCATCTTCTTCGGCGGAATCTGGGCGTTTGGCGCCCAGATGGCCTGCCAGTCCGCCTTTATGGCCATGGGTCAGGCCAAAACCAGCTTGTTTTTGGCGCTGTTGCGTAAGGTGATTCTGCTGATTCCCCTGGCGCTGCTGCTGCCCTGGGCTATGGGCAACGTGTTGGGAATCTATATCGCCGAGCCGGTGGCGGATTTCCTGGCCTCGTGCACGACCCTGACGCTGTTCCTGATCCGGAGAAAGAGCCTGCTGCCTCTGGAAGAGAAGTAAAAAAGCCGCCCCAAGGGCGGCAGGCTGCGGTACTTTGCTGGTATAGAACATACGAGCCGGAACGAGACTAAGAGAAACGAAAGAATCCGAAAGCGGGAGGGATAAACATGAAACAGCTGTATATTGGCCGGGTGCTGACCATGGCCCAGCCTCAGTATGCCCAGGCGGTACTGGTGGAGGATGGAGTCATCCGGGCGGTGGGAAGTGCCGCGGAGCTGAGAAAGCAGGGCGGAGACTGGGAGGAGATCCCCTTCCAGGGGACGCTGCTGCCCGGCTTTATTGATCCTCACAGCCACTACTCCCAGATGGCATACGCCTGCCTCCAGGCCTCTTTGAATGACGCACGAAGCGCCCAGGAGATCCAGCAGCGCATAAATGCCTTCCTCCAGGAGACCAAGCCCGTGCCCGGCACATGGATTCAGGCCCGGGACTATGACCATAACCTGCTGCCCGGGGGCAGAAACATCACCTTGGAAGAGCTGGATGCGCTGACGCCCGGATACCCGCTGGTGATCCATCATAAGTCGGGACACATGGGGCTGATGAACAGTCAGGCGCTGAAAGCGCTTGGAATTACCCCCGAAACCCCCGCACCGGAAGGGGGAAGAATTGAGGTCAAAGAGGGAAAACTAACCGGATATCTGGAAGAAAACGCCTTTATTACCTATCTCAAACAAATCCCTTCCCCGCCGCTCACCGCCCTGGCGGAGGCCTTTGGAAAGGCACAGGAGAAGTACGCCGCCCACGGCATTACCACCATGCAGGACGGAATGGCAGTGGAGCAGATGTTCCCGCTCTACCATATGCTGCTGGACCAGAAGCTGCTGAAGATGGACCTGGTGGCCTATTTTGCACCGGACTGCTATGAAAAGGCGGTGAGGGAATTCGGCAGCGATTGTGCCCAGGGTCATTTGAAGATCGGCGGAATTAAGATCTTCCTGGACGGCTCACCCCAGGGGCGCACGGCCTGGATGCGTACCCCCTATTTGGGCGAGGCCGAGTACCGGGGGTACGGGACCCTGTCCGATGCCCAGGTGCTGGAGGCCATGGAGTTTGCCTGGGCGCATGAGACCCAGCTGCTGTGCCACTGCAACGGAGATGAGGCGGCAGAACAATTTCTGCGCTGCCTGGAGCAGGCGGAGCAGCGGCATCCGGACCTGGCCCAGCTGAGGCCGGTCATCATCCACGGACAGCTGCTGGGAGTGGACCAGCTGGAACGGGTGAAAAAGCTGGGTGCAGTGGTGTCCTTCTTTGTGGCCCATGTGTACCACTGGGGGGATGTTCACATCCGTAATTTCGGGCCGGAACGGGCTGCCCAGATCAGCCCGGTGCGCAGTGCGCTGAAATGGGGAATCCCGGTGACCTTCCATCAGGATGCACCGGTGATCCAGCCGGACATGCTGGAGACGGTGTGGTGCGCAGTCAACCGCGTGACCAGACAGGGGGTCCCCCTGGGAACGGAGGAATGCGTCTCGGTGCAGGAGGCGCTCCAGGCGGTGACAACAGGGGCGGCCTACCAATATTTCCAGGAGAAGACCATGGGAAGTATTGAGCCGGGCAAGCGGGCGGACTTTGTCCTGCTCAGCCAGGACCCCCTGGAGGTGCCCAAGGAGGCGCTGCGGGAGATCCAGGTGCTGGAGACCATTCAGGGCGGACAGAGGATCTGGTGCAGAAAATAATAAAAATACCGGGGAGCTCCGAAGAGCTCCCCGGTATTTTTTGTTTGATCAAAGAGGGAGAAATTAGAAGATACCCTGAGCCATCATGGCGTCAGCCACTCTCTGGAAGCCCACGATGTTAGCACCGGCAACCAGGTCGTAACCCAGGCCATAGCGCTCGGCAACCTCCACGGAGGAGTGATAGATGTTCTTCATGATGCCCTGCAGCTTGGCGTCGACTTCCTCAGCGGTCCAGTACAGACGCTCGGCGTTCTGGGCCATCTCCAGCTCGGACACGGACACGCCGCCGGCGTTGACAGCCTTGGAGGGGGCAACCACCATGTGCTTCTGGCCCTTCAGGAACTCCAGAGCCTCGTTGGTGGTGGGCATGTTAGCGACCTCGATGTAGTACTTCACGCCGGAGTTGGCGATCTTCTCGGCCCACTCCATGTTGACGTCGTTCTGGGTAGCGGCGGGCATGTACACGTCCACGTCCTTGACGCCCCAGCACTTCTGGCCAGGCACGAACTCGCAGCCGAACTTCTCGGCGTAGGGCTGGCAGTGCATAGGATCCTTGGCGCGCATCTCCAGGATGTAGTTCAGCTTCTCCTCGGTGTCCACACCGTCGGGATCGTGGATGTAGCCGTCGGGGCCGGCGAAGTAGGTGACCTTGGCGCCCAGCTCAGCGGCCTTCTTCATGATGCCCCAGCCCACGTTGCCGTAGCCGGAGATAGCGATCTTCTTGCCCTTGATGTCCTCGCCGTCGTGCTTCAGGACCTCAACCAGGTAGTACACAGCGCCGTAGCCAGTGGCCTCGGGACGCAGGATGGAACCGCCGGTGCTGACAGCCTTGCCGGACAGAGCGCCGAACTCAGCAGCGCCGGTCAGGCGGCGATACTGGCCATACATATAGCCGATCTCACGGCCGCCGCAGCCCAGGTCGCCGGCGGGGCAGTCGATGTCCTGGCCGATGTGACGATACAGCTCGTTGATGAAGGCCTGGCAGAAACGCATGACCTCGGCGTCGCTCTTGCCGCGAGGATCGAAGTCGGAACCGCCCTTGGCGCCGCCGATGGGCAGGCCGGTCAGAGCGTCCTTAAAGGTCTGCTCGAAGCCCAGGAACTTGATGATGGACAGGTTCACAGAGGGGTCAAAGCGGATGCCGCCCTTGTAGGGGCCGAGGGCCGCGTTGTACTGAACGCGGTAGCCGCGGTTGACCTGCCAAACGTGGTTGTCATCCTCCCAAGTCACGCGGAACTCGATGGTGCGCTCGGGCTCGACCATGCGCTCCAGCAGAGCGACCTTCTCATACTCGGGGTGGGCGTTGATAACGGGCTCCAGGGAGCTGAGGACTTCCTCAACAGTCTGCAGGAACTCGGGCTCGTTGGCATTCTTGGCCTTGGTGTCGTTCAGAACTCTCTCGATGTACTGATTCATAGCAGCATTCCTCCTAAATGCTAAATGTAATTCGGTGGGTTTTTGACAGAAACCTTTCATAATTGATGTTTCCTCTACAAATCAAGCAGAAAAGCCTCTGTTGTGCTCTGATATGTATATCATATCACAAAATGCCCCAGAGTAAAGCACTTATTTTGTGGAGGTTACCACAACGAAAAAGCTGTGGAACAGGAGGGGCGGAACATAAAAAACGGCTGAATCCACAAAAAGGATCAGCCATTTTTAGACAATATGCAAGAAATCAGTCAAAGGCCAGGCCCAGATAGCCGGTAGACGACCAGTCCCAGGCCTGTTTTTGAGCGGAATCCAGCCATTTGAGCATTCCGAATTGCACCATGGAAGAGGAAAAAGAACATCCTTCCGGGGCGCAGGGGGTGCGGATCAGCCAGCGC